>NZ_CP037421.1:3992830-4094554 GCF_007748155.1 Gimesia panareensis | reverse complement strand
GAAATTATTTGCTCCCTTAGTGATATGTTTGAATGTCATGAATTCCTGATTATTTATCTGGTTTAGTGTTCATTATACTTTGTTTGGATTGCGATGTGTGTTCCCATGTGTATTAGTGGCTGGATGTGTAATTTGCTGCTAACATATGATACTCAAACAATAAACGCGAGGGGCATGTATGACGCATTTCAAAATTACATCACCAGATGATCCTGATGCTTTCTTAGAGAGAGTTAATCAAAATAACCAACCTACTATTTACCAATGTCAGTCAACTAAAAAATATTGGATGCTGCATACGAATCAAGCTGGGGAGCAATTTTTATATCGGTATTTAATTGATGGTGAAAAAAAGGTTATAGACAAATCTCAACGATTTGATGTGCCAAAGGACTGGACAGGAGATCCTGAGATAATTTGTGTCTCAGAAGATTGCATAACTGATATAAAAATGGGAGCGAACGACAGTGTGAACCTGTCACAATATTTAATGCAGCATATAGAGAATGGAGATGAAATTCTCGTAACCAGTCCTGGAGATGAAGAGTCTCAAGTGATTGGGAAAGTTATCAAAGACGGCGACAATATTTACTTAAATAGGTTGTAACAATGTTCTGATAAATGTCTTATCCTAAATAATTAACATCAGATTTGTTCAACTATTAACGTCAAGTATTTAGTTTCCGTTATGGCTTAAAAAAGCGTCTTCAAAGAAAAGTTACAAAAAAAACGCCCCGGGAAAAGATCCCCGAGGCGTTTTCGTCTCTCAAAAAATGATCTCGAGAATTACTCGACATTGATCGTCACGCCGGGCCAGTCGTCCGTACGGAACGGAGTCAGCGGCAGGCCTTCCTTGTTCTGCACGTTGCAGACCGGGTTGTCGGCCCAGGCGTAGCGGACCGATGCCGGTTCGGAGACCGCATCGCTCCAGACTTCGATTTTGTCTTTGCCCACGATTTTCGCATTGGCTTTGACAAATTTCTTGTCTTCGCCGGCGATAGTGAATCCGATTGGAGTCGTGACGTCGAATGTATCCAGTCCACCCCCCACGTGATCGAACGTCAGGATCGCTTTGTTGCCTTTGACTTCCATCGATTTGTACTGCGGGCTGTGGTAAACCACTTTCACGCCGTAATCGTTGGCCAGGGCCCAGCGGGCCAGGCGTTTCGCCACATCCTGTTTGTTCTTGGGATGGATGTCGGAAGCTTCACCCAGGTTCAGAATCACGGCTTCGCCCGTATTCTTTAGCTTGCTCATGGTCATGGTCTGCGCTTCACGCAGTTCGGCCCAGTCACTTTCAGCCGGTTCCGGTTTTTCCGCACGGAAGTCAGCCAGCTGCACCCAGTAGAAGGGGAAGTCGCCCTGATTCCACTCGTCACGCCAGTTCTGAATCATGAACGGGAACAGCTTCCGGTACTGGTAAGCCCGGCTCGCATTCGATTCACCCTGGTACCAGATCACACCCTTGATGCCATAACCGATGGTCGGGTGCAGTACGCCGTTGTAAATGTTGGCCGGACGATGGTTACCGGTCAGCGGGTTGCGGGGAGCACGCGGACGATTAGGGGCGGCTTTTCCAGCTGCTTTGGCCTTCTTGACCGCAGCTTTCCACTGATCGAGCCGTTTGTTGTAAGCGGCAACGGCCTGCTCGTGATTGTAGGTTTCTTCGGTCTGCTTCCAGCGTTCCAGCATCGCTTTGAAAGCGGGTTCGTCTTCCAGACGCTTCCGGTTCACCCAGGCTTCTGCGGAAGAACCACCCCAGGCGTTGTCAATCAGGCCGATGGGAACGTTGAGGGTCTGGTACAACTGGCGGCCGAAGAAGTAGCCCACGGCTGAGAAATTCGGTACCGTCGCGGGAGAACAGGCTTCCCATTGGCCGTTGAAGTTGTCCTGGGCTTCCTGGGTACCGACCTGAGGAACCGATATCAATCGGATTTTCGGGTAATTGGCGGTCATGATTTCCAGGTCTCCATCGTTGGCGTTGGAGACTGTCCAGGCCATATTCGACTGGCCGGAGCAGATCCAGACTTCGCCGGACAGGACATCTTTCAGTGTGATGGTGTCGCTCCCTTTGATGGTGATCTCGTAAGGACCACCCACTTTCAGGGGTTCCAGAGTGACGCGCCATTTGCCTTTATCGTCAGCGGTGGCGGAGTGAGACTGGCCGTCGACGGTCACTGTGACCTTTTCACCAGGCTCGGCCCAGCCCCAGAGCGGGTTTTTCTGGCCCTGCTGCAGGACCATATGGTCACCAATAATGGCCGGCAGTTTGATTTTCGCCTGCGCCTCGTTTAGATTAATCAGATACAGACAGCTCAGTGCGAGCACCATGGCTGCAAGTCGTTTCGCGGAAGTACAATTCATTTGTGGTTCCTTGCAGGATGAGTAAGATAGAGAAGTGGTAACGGACAACGTTCCTCTTATAGCTTGAACTGAGCACGCTGATTTTTCAAGCGAATCCATTCAAATCGTGACATCAATTCTGTCAATTCATTTCTTCTAAACTGGTATGGTGATTCATGAAACGTAAATTGACCCTGCTGCTGTCCCTGGTATTGAGCCTCGGTTTTCTCTCCAAAGTTCAGGCGGAAAACAAAAAGCCGGACGAGAAACGGTACGTGATCATTCACGCTGACGACGCCGGAATGTCGCACTCAGTGAATCTGGCAACCATTGAAGGCATGCAGAAGGGCATCGTCTCTTCCGCCAGCATTATGGTTCCCTGTCCCTGGTTCAAGGAGTTTGCCGCCTATGCCAAGAAAAATCCCAAACAGGATTTCGGCATTCACCTGACTCTGAACTCCGAATGGAAAAACTATCGCTGGGGGCCGGTCGCGTCGCGGGATCAGGTACCCAGCCTGATCGATGAAGAAAACTATCTCTGGGACAATGTGCCACAGGTGATGCGGCACGTGAATGTCAAAGACGCCGAAAAGGAATTGCGGGCGCAGATCGAGCGGGCTCGCAAGTTTGGCGTGCCGCTCTCCCATCTGGATACCCACATGGGGGCCGTCGTCAGCCGTCCCGACCTGCTGGAGATGTACGTCAACCTGGGGATCGAGTATCAGCTGCCAGTCCTGTTTGTAAAAAATCTCGATCCCAAAAAGTATCCGGTGATTGCAGAGAAGGCCCAGGAGCTTAAGGAAGTACTGGATAAGAACGGCCTGCCGGTGCTCGATGAACTGGTTCAGTTTTACGGCGAACCCGACTATGACAAGCGGAAGCAGGCCTACCTGGAAAAGATTCGCGAACTGAAGCCGGGCGTCACGCAGATCATCATTCATTGCGGCATCAATAACCAGGAACTGCAGAACATCACGCACAGTTCTTCCCGTCGCGATGGCGACCGCCGCGTGTTTACCGATCCCGCAGTCATCAAAGAGATTAAGGATCTGGGGATCGAAGTCATTACCTGGAAAGAGTTCCACGAAATGGCGAAACAGAAGCTCGCGGCTGCGGAATAAGGTTCGATCGCTTATTCGTGATGCTCAATCTGCGACAGCCAGCCTTCCAGCGTAAAGGCGGGTGTGCCTCGTTCCTCCGGTTTGAGGCACGCCAGCTGGCTGCGGTCAATGGGCGTTAACCCGAAGTCGGCCAGCGTCGCACCCCGCTGATGCAGATCGGTGCCGTACAGTCGCTCCAGTTTGATCTGCTGCGCATCGCACCAGCGGCCTGAATTGACGGTCGGCAGCTCCCGAATCTGTGCTTTGGTCAGCAGTGGAGTCCCCAGTTGCTCGTGAATCCAGAGCAGGGCATCGGGGTGAGCCATGTAGGGACGATGGCCACCTCCCGCTTCAAACCAGGCTTTGACTTTCCCCGCGGCGCCCTGGTCGGCATAGACTTGCGCGGCCCGCTTGACTGCGGCACGCGTTCCTCGCCAGGCGGTTCCGTCGTCATCAGAGTCGATGATCCAGTCAGCGTCTCCATTCATCACCAGCACGGCACAGTCGGGCGCCGCCAGCGACAGGAATTCCGGCCACGTACAAAGTTCCCGCATCCGCTGGTTGGGGACCTTCGTGCAATACTTGCTCCGCAGTGTGACATTGTCATAAGCCCAGCCGGAAACGATGGCCATTTTGATGCGCGGTTCCAGCGCCGCCATCCAGCTCGCGACCGCGCCCCCCAGCGAATTGCCGGCAACGCCGATCCGGCTCGGATCCACGTCTTTCCGTTCCTCGAGAAAATCAATCCCGCGCATCGTATCGAACACCAGCTTACCCATGATCGGTCGCCCCGCGTTCCAGGCCCGTTCATGAACGTCTTTCGGGTCGTGAGCCCGCGTGCCCAGTCGCCCCTGAATATGCCGCTCTTCCTCGCCGATCGGATCGATGGCCAGGCAGACAAGACCCGCTTTCGCGTAGGCTTGAGCCGCGTAATTGTACTGCCACTGGCTTTTGCTCCCGCCATGACCGTAAGTCAGCACGATCGCTGGCGCAGGGGCTTTCAATTCTTTGGGCCGATACACAACTGCTGGAATCCGCGAGCCCGGCTCACTGGTGAAGACCCACTTTTCCATGACCAGGCCGTCCCGTTCCAGTTCGCCCCGTTTCTCGCTTTGCAGGGCCGTTTTTGTTTCGGGAATGCCCAGCATCGCCTTGAGTTTAGTGCGGGTCTCCTGTTTCCAGTTGTGGAACGAGGCGGGTTTGGGGAGCGGTTCATTCTTGTCAGCAGGAGCGTCTTCAGCGGCAGGACCAGCCCAATGCGCGGTGTTGATGGCGAAATATTTATTCACGAACGGAGGCTGTTTGCGGCTGGCGTACCAGATGCGAAAGCTCTTGTCAGGCAACTGCATCACCGACTGGCTGGTCACGTAGTGCGATTCCCAGGGCCGCTCCGGATCGGGACGCAGGACCGGGTTTTCGGGGTGCTTATACCAGTTCAATCCATCAATGCTGACCGCGAAACCGAGCGCCGTCGTATTTTTCCGCTCAGTCCAGTAACTGCCGTACCACATCAGGTAAGCATCACCCAGCTTGAGAACCGTGGGATAAAACAGCCGCCCCGATTCCCAGTCCTGGTCGAGTTCCAGCACCGGATCGGGGGAGACGCGCCACTTGTTGCCATCCAGGCTCGAAGCATGTCGGATGCACCAGGGGTCCTGCGAGACGTCGGTAAACCACATCTGATACGTGCGGCCCGTTTTCAGAATCGTCGGGGCATACACGTGTTTCAGATTATCAGAACCGGGCTCAGTCCAGGTGACTCCGTCAAGGCTGGTGGTCTCGTAGAGCTGGTGCAGTGCTGTTTCGTCGTGAAAGTCGGTGGCAGAAAACCACATTCGCAGCCGATCGTTTTCCCGCAGTGTCTGA
This sequence comes from Gimesia panareensis, assembly GCF_007748155.1. GTDB lineage: Bacteria > Planctomycetota > Planctomycetia > Planctomycetales > Planctomycetaceae > Gimesia > Gimesia panareensis. Next base: position 4,089,245 of record NZ_CP037421.1, on the reverse strand, counting down.
CCGTCGGCGGAGCGGAGCAGGGTGGGCGTTAATACGGAATGCTCACCATCGCCGAAAGAGAAGACCGGGTTCTGTCTGCTTTTGCGGAAGTGAATGCCATCGTCACTTTTCGCCAGTCCCACAACGAACATCCGGTCTTTGACCAGACCGGTCGAACCGCAATACCAGAGGGAGTAGGTTCCCTTTTCCTGGCTGACACAGGGGGCAAAAATATGCCGGTCGTCGTAGGAGCCCAGTCGGCCCAATTCCAGGATCGGTCCTGTCGTATCCCGCTGCCATGACTGTGATTTGAGCCAGGGTTGCAGCTCTTGAGGGACCGGCTCGGCAGAAGTTGCAACCGCACTGCTGAGAAGGAACATCAGGGAAGGGAGCAGAACACGACAGACGGACAAACGATTCATGGCTGACCTTAATTGCGAGACAATCGTCATGTGAAAGTGCCTGAACTATCGTAGCGCAGCGGTGGGGGAATCTCAAACCGAATGGCATAAAAAAATCCCCTGCAGGAAGCTTAAAACTGCAGGGGATCAGTGCAAAGATAGACACGATCTATCTTTTCAGGAGGTAGAATGCATCAGCAGGGCGGGCTGTTGGCCGTTGGTCTCTCGATGTGAAACGCATTTCCCGTGAACCGGGTCGTCTCCAGGCTTTCCAGCCACCTGTTTTGAGCCGCCTGTTGCTGGAGGGCATGTTCGCAACAGGCCAGTTTCGTCTGGCAGCAGTCCGGCCGGGGGTTCGTCTGGTGACAGACCAGGCCTGCCTGACAGGATTTGTGATTCAGGGAGCAGTGATTCTTGTGGAAAGAGGTGTTCTGCGTACTGGCAGAAGCGGTCATTCCCACGCCAACGGACAATATGGTAGCGGTAAAGATCTTGGTCAACATGACGGATCTCCTCTGTGTTGATGGTAAATCGTGTTCTGGTTCTTCTATTGATCTGATCTCAGCAGGAAGCGATTTCCTGAGATCAGCAGAGCCAGACACAATTCATCAGATGCAGAGGTCGTGCGGAAGAGGGGGCATCCAGCCCGGCCAGGATCAGCTCCTGAGCAGAGTGCGTGCTCGCAGCGATGGTTTCGCTGCCCACAAAAGGAGCGGAGCTGACTGAAACCCGGGCTTTGCCAGTCGCAGAGTAGAGCGTTTCGTCACAATGAGAGTGGCTGCCGCCCGTGCTCACCGGCTTCTGGTCCTGACTCGTGTGGTGCAGGTGTTCCGGTGCATGAGGCACGGCTGCGTGCAGATCCTGCTGCTCCAGTGCCTGACAGCACCAGCTGTTGGGAATCATCAGGCTGGCTGCCAGCAGCAGCGATAAACTGATTTTAAACAGCGAGCAGCACATGGTCAGAGCTTTCCATAGGTGATAATGGCGACAGTTAAAATTCTCTGTTGAACGCTTCTGCCTACATTACGCCTCCCCGGGAGTCAGCGTTGGGTGTTTTCGGGAAAAAAGGGAAATCAAGAGCAGGGGCTGAACCTCTCTAAATACAGTGTGTCAGAATACGGTGAAGAAAAAGTAATTTTTTGTAAAACTAGTGCCGAAAGTGACTTTACAGCACACAGATAAGAAGACAGAATACGCGTCCTCTTATTGGGGCGTATAGCTCAGTTGGTTAGAGCGCAGCTCTGATAAAGCTGAGGTCCGTGGTTCGAATCCACGTACGCCCATTTTTTTACTCTCTAAGAGGAATCCCACTTGTCTGGCAGAATTAACTTGCCACAATGGGTTTTGCCGGCAATAGTATTGTTGGCGTCTTTTGAGGGGACGTAGCTCAACTGGGAGAGCGCCGCCCTTGCAAGGCGGAGGTTGCCGGTTCGATCCCGGTCGTCTCCATTCAGGTTTTTTAGAGGGCTCCGTTTACCTTCAGAGGTTTTTAAAAACGGGTCTTAAAAATTCTAAAAAGCTTTTGGGGAATTTAGTTCCCGTGAGTTGACGAGTGGTTTCCTACTGGTTAAGATCCCGCTCCCCCATTTGGGGTCGACAAGTGTTGTTGGCTGCAAGTGGTTGTTGCAAAGAGATTTGTGGCAAAAAGCTGTCCGGAGGGATTTGAAACACTTTTTGGAAATTTTGGTTTCCATGAGTTGACGGGCGGTTTTGGAAAGGTTAAGATCCCGCTCCTTCACTTGAAGTTAACAAAAGTTGTTTCCTGCAAGTGGTTGTCGCATAAAGGTTTGCGGCAAAAACTGCTCGGGGGGATTTGGAAAACTTTTTCAAAAATCATCTCCCGGACAGTTGACTCGCTGAGAGGCGACGATAAAATGACTCTCTCAGCTGACTTAAGTCGATTGAATCAGCTTCAGCACTGCTGGCTCTGATTCAGCTGATTTAGGTTGGCTGTTTCTCTCTGGGGTATGACCCAGAGGGTCGATGATCTTTGACAATTTGGTAAAAGTAATAAGTGGCATCTATAAACATAGAGTTCTCAAGTTGCAATACCAGTTCTTCGGAAATGGTGTTGCTGAACGAGATTTGTTCTTAGGCAAACGATTCAAGTGCAAGGCTGTTATGCAAGGTCTTGTGAATTGAAATCGGGTTGTAATGTTTTTGGCTCCCGCGAAGGCAAAGTGTCGAGTGTGAGGTAAAAATTATTACGGCTAAGCTATTAAGGGCGTATGGGGGATGTCTTGGCATCAGATGGCGATGAAGGGCGTGGAAGACTGCGATAATCTTGGGGAAGTTGTCAAACGAGCGTTGATCCCGAGGTTCCTGAATTATCATATGTTGAATACATAGGCATATGAGGCACACGCGGCGAACTGAAACATCTCAGTAACCGCAGGAAAGGAAAGCAACAGCGACTTCGTTAGTAGCGGCGAGCGAAAGCGAATCTAGCCTAAACCGTCTTGCTTCGGCATGGCGGGGTTGTGGGGCTTGTCATTGTGGAGTTACAAAACTGTTTGCTAGAAGAATTCGTTGGAAAGCGAAACCATAGAGGGTGACAGTCCCGTATTTGAAAGTGAACAGACTTCCGACAGGTACCCGAGTAGGTCCGGCCACGTGGAATCCGGATTGAATCTGGGAGGTCCATCTCCTAAGGCTAAGTATTCTCTGATGACCGATAGTGAAAAGTAGGGTGACCGAAAGATGAAAAGAACCCCTGTTAGGGGAGGGAAAGAACCTGAAACCATACGCTTACAAGCTGTCGGAGCACTGTTATCTTCGGATACGTGTGACGGCGTGCCTTTTGCATAATGATCCGGCGAGTTACCGTCAATGGCTCGATTAAGGCCTTCCGGGCCGTAGTCTCAGCGAAAGCGAGTCTGAATAGGGCGTTTTGTCAGTGGCGGTAGACGCGAAACCAGGTGAACTACCCATGAGCAGGTTGAAGCGCGGGTAAGACTGCGTGGAGGACCGAACCCACCTAGGTTGAAAACTGGGGGGATGACTTGTGGGGAGGAGTAAAAGTCTAATCAAACCTGGAGATAGCTCGTTCTCTCCGAAATAGCTTTAGGGCTAGCCTTGAGCCACTACGTAATGGGGGTAGAGCACTGATTTGGACTGGGGGGCTTCCCGCCTACCCACCCTAGTTAAACTCCGAATACCATTACGACTATCTCAGGAGTCAGTCCACGAGGGAGAAGCTTCGTGGTCGAGAGGGAAACAACCCAGATCGCCTGCTAAGGTCCCAAAGTCTTGCTAAGTCACTAAGGATGTTAAGATACTGTGACAGCCAGGATGTTGGCTTAGAAGCAGCCATCATTTAAAAAGTGCGTAATAGCTTACTGGTCGAGTGTTTTAGCACCGATAATGAACGGGAGTAAGCAAGACACCGAAGCAGCGGATTCAGCTTATGCTGAGTGGTAGGAGAGCGTTCCAATACAGATACAAGCCGTACCGTAAGGAGCGGTGTCGGGTATTGGAAGTGATTATGCCGGAATGAGTAACGATAAAACAGGTGAGAATCCTGTTCGCCGCAAACCTAAGGTTTCCTGGGGAAGGTAATTCCGCCCAGGGTTAGCCGGTACCTTAGTTGAGGCCGAAAGGCGTAGACGATGGAGAGCAGGTTAATATTCCTGCGCCGGATATGTGGACCGATGGGGGGACGTTGTGTAGATTGTGATCGGGCTGACAGAAATGCCCGTAGGGGAAGACAAGGTCGTGGATAGGAAAATCCGCCACATCAGACCAAGGCTTTCACTCGAGTCCAATGATGACGAAGTCATATGACGCATAACCAAGAAAAGCCTCTAAGGATTGAAGCATAACCGACCGTACTAAAACTGACACAGGTAGGTGAGGCGCGTAGCCTAAGGCGCTCGAGAAAACGCTGGTTAAGGAACTCTGCAAATTGACCCCGTAAGTTCGCGATAAGGGGTGCCTCCGATGGTTCACGCTGTTGGAGGCCACAGAAAATCGGCTCTGGCGACTGTTTACTAAAAACACAGGACTCTGCGAACTCGTAAGAGGATGTATAGAGTCTGACTCCTGCTCGGTGCCGGTAAGTTAAGGAAGAGGGTTAGCCTTCGGGCGAAGCTCGCAACCGAAGCTCCGGTAAACGGCGGCCGTAACTATGACGGTCCTAAGGTAGCGAAGTTCCTTGTCGGGTAAGTTCCGACCTGCATGAATGGAGTAACGACTGGAGCACTGTCTCAACCAGCGACTCGGTGAAATTGTAGTCGTGGTGAAGATGCCACGTACCCGCAGAAAGACGGAAAGACCCCATGAACCTTTACTGCAGGCTGATATTGGTACTAGATATGTTTTGTGTAGGATAGGTGGGAGGCTTTGAAACGGGCACGCTAGTGTTCGTGGAGCCGCCCTTGAAATACCACCCTGGACCTATTTGGTATCTAACACCGACCCATGAATCTGGGCGGTGGACAGTTTCAGTTGGGCAGTTTGACTGGGGCGGTCTCCTCCTAAAGAGTAACGGAGGAGCTCAAAGGTACCCTCAGCCTGGTTGGCAATCAGGCGTAGAGCGCAAAGGTAGAAGGGTGCTTGACTGCAAGACCTATAAGTCGAGCAGAGACGAAAGTCGGACTTAGTGATCCGGCGGTTCCGAATGGAAGGGCCGTCGCTCAACAGATAAAAGGTACTCTGGGGATAACAGGCTGATCACTTCCGAGCGTCCATAGCGGCGAAGTGGTTTGGCACCTCGATGTCGGCTCATCACATCCTGGGGGTGAAGAAGCTCCCAAGGGTTCGGCTGTTCGCCGATTAAAGTGGTACGCGAGCTGGGTTTAAACCGTCGTGAGACAGGTTGGTCCCTATCTTCTGTGGGCGCACGAAACTTGAGGGGTTTTCTCTTTAGTACGAGAGGATTTAGAGGGACGTACCTCTGGTGTTCCTGTTGTCACGCTAGTGGCACCGCAGGGTAGCTAAGTACGGTCAGGATAAGCGCTGAAAGCATCTAAGCGCGAAGCCTCTCCCAAGATTAGGTTTCGTTTGAGTCCCCTGGAAGACTACCAGGTTGATAGGCCGGATGTGTAAGGTGAGTAATCATCTCAGCTGACCGGTACTAATGGACGAATGCTTAGCCGTTTTGATTTTTACATCAAAAACGCTAAGAACAATATCTATGTCACAGAACGTTACTTGTTACTTTTACCATTTTTATACACCAGGCAGAGTAGTGCGGCCATTTGGTTGGCGACTCTGTCAATTCCGGTGACCATATCTGTGAGGCCACACGCGTTCCCATTCCGAACACGACAGTTAAGCTCACAGAGCCGATGATAGTGCCCACCAGTGCGAAAGTAGGTTATTGCCGGATATTTTTAAAACTCCTTGCTCTTCTGAGTAAGGAGTTTTTTTATGCGCCATACTCAACTCAGACAAATCACACTCCCTCAATCCTGCCACAACCAAACGCGTCCCGAACTCTCGCTTCAGAAATTCATTTTATCCGCCTCTGGGAATGTTGAATTACTTCAATTTCGCAGAGAATCACGCACCCGTTGATTGCCTCTCCCCAGGTCGCATGCTAAGATTCTCATAAAGAAGTAAAGTTAAGAAAGAAAAGGGTGCTTGCGTTTCTTTCTGCGTCACTGACCAATCAATTTCCGACTGGAAATCTCTGATAATTCCCACCTGTTCCCCAGGTTTCGACTTTGCAATGGATTCTGTATGCGGACCACTCACCGGGATAGTACCGGGACTCCTGCAAACAATCGATTTCGCCAGTAGCTGAATTCTCGTCGAGAACATCAATGAGAATCCGTACGTTGATTGTGTTCTGTTTTTTCAATTCAGGAGTCCTTTGTGTTTTATTTTTCGTCCCGTAAACGTGGCTTTACTCTGATCGAACTGCTGGTCGTGATTGCCATCATCGCTATTTTAATTGCCCTGCTGCTGCCCGCTGTCCAACAGGCCCGTGAAGCAGCCCGCCGCAGTACCTGTAAAAATAACCTGAAACAGCTCGGCCTGGCATTTCACAATTATCACGACACCCATCGGGTCCTGCCTCCGGCTGCCATTAACCCGGGGAGTGCACAGTGCACCTCGATCTTTGCCCCCGACAATATCCTGAATCATACCTGTTTCCAGATGATCCTGCCGTTTCTGGATCAGGCCCCCCTTTACAATCTTTATAACTGGTCTATCCCCAGCGGGCCTGCCAAACATTCCAGCTGCGGTCATACCAGCCCACCTACGACAGCCAACCAGTTCGGTCTGCTCGATTCCACGCTTCCTGTATTTATCTGCCCTTCCGAAAGTGGCAACCCCAAGGGAACCGAGACTGCAGCCGGCAGCTATACTTCCAACGGCGCGCACCGCACCAGCTACGGCGTTGCCGCCAATCAGTATGATTCCGACAAAACCAGTTCCTTCTCGGGAGACAGCTATTCGAAAAAAGGTGCCCTGGGCCTGGATGGATCAGCCCGGATTTCGGCCATCAAAGATGGAACCAGTAACACCATGCTGTTGATCGAAACTCCCTTTGAGAAAACCACCAGCGGGTCTGACCTCTATGTCGGCTTTGGTCCCTACTGGGATACCTACACCCATACGAATTCCATCCGCCCCACCGGCCAGGGGATCAATCGTCCCCGGAATGCGGCCTATAGCCAGCGGGTCTATGGTTGGGGCGCCGGTAGTTCACATACTGGTGGCGTGCATATTCTGCTGGCCGATGGTGCCGTCCGGTTCCTGAGCGAAAATGCCGACATGAACTCCATCGTGCAGTCCCTGATCTCCGCCAGTGGTGGTGAAGTTCTGGGCGAATTCTAAAAATCCCCACGTTTCATTCGTAACCCGTTGCCCCGTAATTATACGGGGACAGCGGGATTTTCGATTCAACTCTCCCCGGCATGCTGCTTTTTCTATCGCTTGCAGGGATCACCTTCGATCGATCCATTGGCAAACGGGGGGGGAAATCTCATTGAAAGACAGCTACAGTCATGAAAAAAATACCGTTTGAGAAAAAAATCGTCTGCTGCCTGCTCGCCCTGGCGGGGCTGGCTGGCTGTTCCGGCGGCGAATCTCTGCCCGAACTGGCTACGGTCACTGGCGTTGTGAACCTCGATGGCAGTCCGCTGCCGTCAGCAAATATTCTGTTTCAGCCTCAGCAGGGAAAAACCGCTTTCGCCCTGACCGATGAAAACGGAAAATTCGAGCTGATGTATAGCCAGGACGCCACTGGAGCGACTCCGGGGAATTATACTGTCAAAATATCGAAAGAAAAAAATCCGGAAGAACCCGGCAATGAACTGCTCCCGGCCAAATACAACGAGCAGACAACTTTGACGGCAGACGTCAAAGCGGACCAGGAGAACGAGTTTCAATTCGACCTGACCAGTAAATAGCCCCCAGAATCAGTATGCGCACCAATCCGGAATCAGCTCCTCAGAGTTGTTTCCGGATTTTGTAAAACCCGGTGATCGATTTCCACGCCAGGGGCAGCACGCAGAGCCAGAGCAGATAATTCAACGTGCCCGGCAGAAAATAGACGTCGATCGGAATCCACGCATACACAAAAAAACGGGGCCGGACCAGCCAACTGTAGGGAATGGCCAGCGAACTGCGAATCATGGCAAAGACCACGACCACCGTATAGAACAACAGATAAAGCCCCCCGGATACGACATTCACCGTCTGGTAATGAATCAGCGTGATCGTGGTGAAGGCCACGACCAACTGATCCGAAGTCGTGTCGGTAAACGAGCCGCGATTGCCGGCCGTTCCCTGAAAACGGGCGAGCGGACCATCAATGCCGTCCAGCAAAACATGCAGTAACAGTAAACCGAACGACACCAGCCGGGCACCTTCCCAGGTCTGCCCGAAAGTAAAACAGAAACCGATTCCACAAATCAAAGAGAGCCCGGTCAGCAGATTGGGGGTGATTCCACAGCGGACAAACAGTTTCAATACGGGCAGCAACAGCTGATGACGTCGCTGCTGGGAAGCGTCCATCATCGACTGCTCCCCGCTGGCATACACGGAAACCCTGGATTTGGTCGCATTTTTTTGACAACACATCGGATTTCGCTCCTCGTTCAGACATGAAATGCGACCCGAACCTGCTGTCGACCATTCCTGTTGTCAGGTCTCGTCGAGTTCCTCGTACAGTTGGTTCAGGGCGCCGCTCGCCTTGATCTCCTCAAAATTTCTGCGAAATACTTTTTCCGATTCTGGATCAAGACGGGGCGGCGCTCCATGTTCCTGGATGTACTGCCCCATCTGCTCGAGAGTCGGCTGGTCAAAATAATGGTCGCTCATTGCCAGCGAGGCGATCATTTCATCATCCGTCCGGGGCCGGGCCTGACATTGATCGCAGGGCATGAACGAGCCGAATTTCAAATGGCCGCATTGAAAGCAGACTGCAGTCGTCATGGTAACCTCGAAGTTTCTGAGAAAAATGTGATCAGGGAGGATGCCTTTGATGAGGGAGGCAGACTCAGTATAGCAAAGTTCAGGCAGAAAAACTCCGAGATTTGTTAAGTTTCCTTTTTATATGGTTCGCTTTTGATATGATAGATTCGTCTCAAGCGCGGATTGGTTGATATTTTTTTCAAATAATTGGATCAAAGGGTAAAACCATGGATCAGCGATGGTTTTTTAATCGGGGAAAACGGTTCCTCGCGGCAGTGCTTCTTTTGGCACTAGTCGCAGGTGCTGCAGAACAGGGGCTGGCGGAAAAAAAGGCAGATTCCAAACCGATTCCCGTCGTGCTCCAGAAACGCAGCGCGGACGCATCCGGAAAATATCGTCCTGTGAAAGAAGCCGTTTACTGGAAACCGGAAGAGACCGCGATCATCGTCTGCGACATGTGGGACGACCATACCTGCAAGCAGGCCGCCAAACGGGTCGCGGAAATGGCACCCGCGATGAACGAAACCCTCAAAGCAGCCCGCGACAAAGGCGTCTTTATTATTCACGCTCCCAGCGGACGCATGAATTTTTACGACGGCACCCCCCAACGCCAGCGGGCCATCGACGCCCCGTTTGCGAAAGCGCCTCTCGATTTCAAATGGAAATATTGGAACGACGAAAAAGAAGGGCAGCCGCTCGACTTTGTCAGAGCAGGGGGCTGTGGCTGTAAAGTGCCCTGCAAGGGCTGGGTTCCCGATGAAACCGGGCTCCGCCACTGGAAGGGAGAAAAAATTCCCTGGACCCGGCAGATCGCGACCATCGACATCGCCGACGAAGATGCCATCAGCGACAACGGCCAGGAAGTCTATAATCTGCTGGAGCAGCGGGGCATCAAAAATGTCGTCCTGATGGGCGTGCACACCAATCTCTGTGTCTGCGGTCGTCCGTTCGGATTACGCCAGATGGTCTACCAGGGAAAAAATGCGGTGCTCTGTCGGGATCTCACCGATTCCCTCTTCCAGCAGAACGATCCGCCGATCAGCCATTTTCGGGGAACCGAACTGGTCGTAGAGCATATCGAAAAACGGATCTGCCCCACGATTACGTCCACCACATTCACCGGCAAGCCCGAGTTCCACTTCGATGAAAGTGCCACTCACTGATTCCGTCTCGCCTGGAGTCTGAAACATAACAGCCGATTTTCAGGCAGTGAAACGATTCGCTGTCGCACTCGTTTTAGTTAAGAACAGTCTGCAAGATGCATACGATCGATTATGGTGTCATTCTGGCCTATCTGCTGGTCTCCGTGGGGCTCGGCATTTACTTCGGCCGCAATCAGTCACGGCAGGAATTTTTCGCCGCCGGCAATTCCATGGGCTGGCTGCCCGTCGGCTTAAGCGTCATGGCCACCCTGTTTTCCGCCAACAGCTTCGTGATGTATCCCTCCATCGCTTACGGCAGCGGTCTGCGGATCAGCCTGTTTCTGGTCGCAATCTCACTGATGGCCCCCCTGGTGCTCTGGGTGTTTATCCCCATTTATGCCCGACTCAAATGCCAGACCGCATATGAATATCTGGAACGCCGTTATCACGTCTCCGTCCGCTCGCTGGCCAGTGGTCTGTTTATTTTTCTGCGGATCGGCTGGATGGCCTCCGCGACCTATGCCGCGTCCGTTGTCCTGGCCAACGTGATGCAGGTCGATCAGACGATGGTCATCGTGGTGCTCGGCATCGTCTCGATTTTTTATACGATGCTTGGCGGACTGCGGGCGGTGATGTGGACCGACGTCCTGCAGTTCTTCATTTTTACCATCACAATTTTGTTAACGCTGGCGCTGATCCTGGGGCAGACAAAAGGGGGCGTTTCCGGAGTCATCTCGACCTACTTCGCAGGCCGCAGCAATGTGCTCATCGATTTTACCCCGTCCATGACACTCGAATACGGCAGTTGGGCGCTGATTATCGGTCTGTTTCTGGAAGGGCTTTCCGCCTTTGGTGCCGACCAGGTTGCCGTCCAGCGATACATCTCCGCCCGTTCCGAACGCACTTCACAGATCGGTTTCATGATTAATATCATCGGCATGTGGACCGTCGTTCCCGGTCTGCTGGCAATCGGCGTCGGGCTCTATTCGCACTATCATCAGTTCCCCGAAGAGATGGTCTCAGTTCTGGCGACCGAACTCAATGGTGAACTGCCCGACTGGCGGACCGCAGACGCAAAAGGCCTGTCGGTTCCCGAATACTATCAGTCCTATCCGGAATATGTGGCCGAAGATATTCGAGCCCTGAATAAACAGGATCAGGCACTCCCCCAGTATGTCCGTCTGCATTTTCCGCCCGGGGTCATCGGACTCTTTCTGGTGGCACTGATGGCGGCCGTCATGTCAAGTATCGATTCGGGCATTCATTCCGTGACGACGGCGCTGATGGTCGATTTTCGAGACCGTCACTTCGAGCACTGGAAACCGGAGAATAATAAAATCGAAGTCCTGCAGGACCGCGGGTTGGTGGTCCTGATCGGCATCCTCTCGATCTTCCTGGCCTGTAATGTCGGCGAGATGGGAGATGTGTTCGCCATCGGCAAAAAAATGACCGCCGGTTTTGGCGGGCCGCTGCTGGCTGTCTTTATACTGGCCCTGTTTTTCAGAAACACCAATACGGTTGGCGTCTGGGTCGGTACTTTCATTGGAGCCGTGATCACAATCGCACTGATGTATCTTTACTCGGACTGGTTTTCGGTCTGGTACTGGCCGATCGGCTTCGGCCTGAGTATGATCATCGGCCTGGGCGTCAGTCTGCTGATCAACCTGACCACAGGCACGACCCCCACCAGCGGCGCAGACGAACCGCTCACGTATTGGAATGTCGTGCGGGGAAAACAGAATCTTTCACAGGAATCCAGCGAGTAATCTGCCATGAAGTATGCTGAAATGACCGCCGTCGAACTCAAGAATGTGTCGCGCGAAGACACGATGGTCGTCCTTCCAATCGCTGCCGTCGAACAGCACGGCCCCCACATGCCGACCGGCACCGATGACTTCATCTGTACCGCGGTTGCGGAAGCGGTCGAGCAGAATCTGCATGAGTCACTGCTGCTCCTGCCCACCCTCTGGCTCGGCGCCAGCCAGCATCATCTCCGCTGGGGCGCGACACTGACCCCCCGCGTGGAAAACTACGAAACACTGCTCTACGAAATCGTGGAATCGGTGCTGAACGATGGCTTCCGACGCGTGCTGATTCTGAACGGACATGGCGGCAATATCGGACCGATGCAGACCGCGTTAAGACGTCTGCAGGTGCACTATCGCCACTGTCAGTTGCTGGCCGCCTCCTACTGGTCCATCGCCGAACAGGAAATTGCAGCGGCGCTGGAAGGCGAATGCAAAACGCTCGGCCATGCCTGTGAGGCGGAAACCTCGCTGATCATGCACCTCCGCCCCGATCTGGTGCGACCGGCGAAAATTGATAACTTCATCGACTATGAACCCGACCTGGTAGACGGCGTTTATATCTGCCGCGATATGTTCCAGCGGACCAGTGCCGGAGCAACGGGGCGTCCCGATCTGGCCAGCGCGGAAAAGGGAGCCCGCATGTTTTCCCAGATCGTCACCCGCGTGACGTCGGTGATCGCTGCCTTCACGGAAGCAGCATTAACGGATGAACTCTAACCGGATCGGCTGCCACTCAGACCAGGTAGGGATGTAGAAAACGGTCCAGGTCCCGCGCTGCCAGGGACTGCGCTACTTCGGCTGCCGAGGGGGCATTCTGTAAATAGGCGGCTGCCACTTCATCGGTGAAATCACTGTTGCGCGTATACTTGAGCTCCAGCGATTTGTCCTGCACGACGGGCTCGAAATCGAAAATCGTGCCCGCCTTGAGATGTTCAATCAGCCCGGTATGCGCGGCTTTGACCGCCTGCATCCCCAGCGGAAAGGCTTCGATTTCCTGTGGGGCCGGCAGGGCATGAAACAGCATCGGTCCCGAGTCGAGTCCCTTGGACAGCATGTGAATCGTGGCACCCACGTAATCGGGGTGCCCTTCCTGCAGCGCCCAGAAATTACAGCTGCTGCCGCGGTAATATGGCGAAACGCCCATGTGAATATTCAAGGCACGCTGATCGACCAGAAAGTCGATCAGTTCTCCTTTGATAAAACTGCTCCCAAACACCACATAATAATCGCTCTCCAGCGCCGGCTGCAGTGTGGACATCTCCAGGCGGTTCAGGTCACCGAGTTTCATCGACAGCGAACGTACATTCGCCGGGGAAAAGCGGGGCACGCCGAAGATCTGTTTCTCGGCGGCAATGACGTGGCTGAAGTATTCCTGCATCACTTCCGAACGCCGGAAAAAGTCCGCCACCTGACCTGGGAAAATCGTGTTGCATTCCTGGATGGCGAACACCTCATCTGCAATCGAAGCCAGGCCTGCGATCAGGGAAAGGTGCCGAGGCTGGTTACTGGTGAATACCGTAATCTTCATGCTGCGATTTTATCCATGATGTTGGCGTGGTCTTCGCGGGGAAATTCGAGCTGTGAAATCTGCTGTTCTGCCATGTTCGAACGAAAACCGACTTTGATCTCCAGGTCCTTCAGGATCTGCAGCGTATCTGTGTTATAAGAGTTGCAGGGATGCGACACCGTATCCGGTGCCACTCTCAAGATCCGGTTCAGCGTTTCAAAATTGGTCTGGTACTCTGCCCGCTGCGCGTTCGCATCCAGCGCTGCCAGTGCGGTCGGATGTGTATGTGAATGCAGACCGATCACATGCTCCCGCTCGTGCAGATCGAGTACCTGTTGGTCATTCATCCACAGATCGCTGGTGAATTCCGGCAGGTCAATTTTCTCTGCCTGCATCATCAGATCCAGGACTTCCGTATAAGCAGTCGGTCCCAGAACCTGGTCCCGCACGAAGCGAAACTGCCGATCGGGATTCGTATAGAAGGGGAACTGCTTGAGGTACTCTTCGGGAATGAATCCCCGGAGTGCCGTCGCGACGTCCGCCTGGTAAGGGGAATCGCCAATGGTTCTGAAAAAACACCGATAGAATTCATCGATCGATTCAAAACAGGCCGTACGGAATTTGCGATAGATCTCCAGCTTTTCGCTGCCGCCGGTAATCACCGAAGAGTACACAAACCAGAATGCCGTCAGGTCAAACTGCTGTAACACGGGCAAAGCCACTTCGTACTGGCAGAGCAGGGCATCGTCAAACGTCAGGCAGGCTTCGTTGTCGGCCAGTGTGCCCTGGTTCGCTTTCTCCAGCCATTCCCGGGCGGGGAGAATCTGATAGGACTGCTGATAATATTCAATGATCTGCGCCAGTTCATCCGCAGAGATCGCGCCCTGTCCCTGGATGTGTTTCTCATTATAAAAATGATGAAACATGATGCCGTGTGGTCTGAGGTCTGAAGTCTTCAAAAGTATCCCGCTATCCCGTTTTGAGTAGAGTAAAAGTGTCTGATTTCAGGCGGCGTGGCGCTGTTGGCTCTGTTCCAGTGCCTGTGCAACGACAGCAGCGATTCGCATGTGGGACTGTCCGTCGCAGTTCCAGGCGGTGCGAACTTCTGCGCCGCGTGCGGCTTCCTGTGCAGGTGAGTCTTTTTTCCAGTGCGACAATGCCTCGATGCCTTCCGCCACGGTGATCGAAAACGTCCCCCAGCCAAACAGGTGCAAGGGGATGCCGTGCGTTGGGTAGTCGTGATTCGAATGCACCAGCGCGACCTGTTTCCCGAGCAGAGCCGCCTCCACGGAGACCGTTGATTTGTGTGTGATCAGGGCGTCGCAGGCGGTCAGCGCATCGGACAATGGAGTGTTTTCATTGAGGAACGCGATCTCCGGCCCCAGTCGCTGAATCACATTCTGTGCGAGTGCGGCATCGCTGTTGGGATGCGGACGGACCGCCACTTTCCAGTGCGGACGCTCAGGGATCAGCTGCTCCAGGCACTGCACGATCATCTCTTCGTGCTGATCCCAGTTCGGCTTCATCCCATACAGCACCAGCAGTTCATCGGACTGGACCCCGTGCCGGCTCCGCCAGTCAGCGGTCTGATCTGCTCCACCGGTCAGTTTGTGGATCCAGTCAAAATTCGGGTTCCCGGTGACAGTCAGCGACTCGCGCTTCAGACCCCGGTCCACGAGAATCGATGTTGCCTGGTGAAAGGGAACGCAGACCCGGTCCGCTGGGATATCGTTATAAGGCTGCAGGCCAAACAGGTCGAGCACGCCCACCGAAGGAATCCCCCGTTCCGCGGCAACGCGGATCGACGCCAGTTCGGCCCGGGGTGAATTCGTCGTCAGCAGCACATCCGGTTGGACCAGGTCAAACAGTCGCCGCACCGGTCCCAGGGGGAGGAAGGCCTGTCGTCCCCGTTCGGCAAACGCCTCCGCGGCTCCTTCCACACCGAGTTGATCTTCCAGGTCGGCATAAGACAGTCCGAGGTAGGCAATTGATTCTTCCAGGGAATTCACTTTACTCCCCTGATGCATCTCTGCAGCCAGTAGTTCGCCGTGCTCTCGCGCCCGAGTGTCTTCTTCGCGGATCAGATCCCGAAAGCCCAACGGTTCAAAACCGGCTTTCCGCAGTGCTGCCGCCGCCGTGGTCAGGCCCGCGATCTCCACATCGAAACCCTGTGCCTCCAGCTGTTTGAGCACCGGGATCAGCATCAGGACATGGCCGCCTCCATAGCAGACTGCCAGGATCCGTTTTCGTTCAGGAGAGGGGAGGTTCATGGTTCAATCAGTCACGAGAAAAGATCAGTGGGGTTGGCAGACTTCAGACGCCGGAAAAGGCCTGGATTAACTGAGAAATGGCGATTTCTGTCAAGACGAGATCAGGGAAGCGACCCCTTCAAAGTCGAGAATGAGACGGATTTTTCAGGAGCTGGAACCGGGCCGGTGTACTGTGCGGATGACTATTTTCAGGAGAGCGATTGCTGCAGTACGTCCGATTTCCGGGAAAACAGCCCGATATCTTCGATTATCGGCCCGATATTCGCTTAATAGTGGAAAATTGACCTTTCGCTGAATCGCCACAATATCGAAAATGCGTGACCTTCATTTTTACAGGGAAGTATGAAGTATGTAGTCAGTAACAGCGGACGAAAGGATTCGTAATGTGTGGGATTATCGGTGGGTTTGATCGGGAACGACGCCCATTCGGATCTGCATTAGCGGAACAGGCATGCGAACGGATGCGGCACCGGGGCCCCGATGACCGGGGCTGGTTTGAAGCAGACGGCATGCTGGTCGGCAATCAGCGACTGTCGATCCTCGATCTGGCGGGCGGACATCAGCCCATGTTCTCCGATGACCGGCAGGTCGTCGTGGTCCAGAACGGCGAAATTTATAACTTCAAAGAGCTGGCACAGGGGCTGAACTGCAAAACCAGCTGCGATACCGAAGTCATCCTGCGTCTCTACGAACGGGACGGCGAAGACTTTGTCAAACAGCTGAACGGCATGTTCGCGATTGCGATCCTCGATCTGCGCAAGCAGGCTCTGTTGCTCTATCGCGACCGCATCGGCCAGAAACCCCTTTACCTGTATGACGATGGCACGCGCCTGCTCTTTGCCTCGGAAATCAAATCCCTGTTTGCGATGGGCGTCAAAGCCGAGATGAACTGGGAAGGCTTCGACGCTTACCTGACCTACAATTTTGTTCCGCCGCCGGTCACGCTCTATCAGAACATTACCCATCTCATGCCCGGGCATCTGCTCAAAATCAGTCTGCAGGGAACCGAACAGCGACGCTGGTGGAACCTGGCAGACCGCCCGGTCGAGTGCCGTTCCGAAGAATCCTGGTGTGAAGAACTGATCGAAACACTGCGCGCCGCGGTCCAGATCCGTCTGCGGGCCGATGTCCCGCTGGGCGCATTCCTGTCGGGCGGCATTGACAGTTCTTCGGTCGTCTCCCTGATGAGTCAGGAACTGCCGCACCCGGTGCAGACTTTCTGTATCGGCTTTGATGATCCTCGCTTTGATGAATCAGTTTACGCCCGGGAAGTCGCGGAACTCTGCGGTACCGATCATACCTGCGAAGTCTTGAATCCCAATCTGACCGCCAGCTGGCCATTGACCGTTTATCACAACGACCAGCCGCACGGCGATGTCTCCTTCATGCCCACCCACCGCGTCAGTTCGCTGGCGCGTAAGTCGGTCAAGGTCGTCCTCACCGGAGATGGCGGCGATGAACTGTTTGCCGGCTACGATGTGCATCGCAACTTCTTTGCCGGACAGGACCTCACGCTTCCCCGCGAGCAGATTGAAAACGCCTACATCAGTGCCATCAGCCTGTTCAAACCCTCGCAAAAACGGGCCCTGTATTCCAGCGAAACCGCACAAAAACTCGCTTCTGCCGATGCCTCACAGTTCGCCCGGACGCATCTGGCCGAATTCCGCCATCTGGACCCGATCAGCCAGGCACTGGCCCTCGATACAAAGCTGCTTTTACCCGGAAACAATCTGGTCAAACCCGACAAAATGGCGATGGCGGTTTCTCTGGAACCGCGGGCGCCCTATCTCGATTACCGTATGGTCGATCTCGCCTTCCGGATTCCCGGAGCGCTGAAACTCCGCGATGGCATGACCAAGGTGATTCTGAAAAAGGCCTGCGAAAAGATTCTGCCGCAGAGCATTATTTACCGTAAAAAACAGATGTTTACAGTTCCGATCGGCGAATGGTTCAAGCGGGAGCTGGCTCCCTTTGTCGACGAGGTTCTGCTCTCGTCCCGTTCGCTGGAGCGGGGAATCTTCCAGCCGGAACGGGTCAGTGAAATGATCCGCGAACATCAGACCAGTCGCGTGAATCATACGCGAACTCTGCGGGCGCTGCTCGCATTTGAATTGTGGCAACGCACGTTTATTGATGAAACCTTCGATCATGCACCCACGTATGAGGAACTCGGAATCCAAAGCTCAGTTGAGCTGGATACCGCTTCGAAAAAGGCCGCTTAAACTCGATTCATCATTATTATATTTACGAAACAGGTCAGTCTCATGGATGAGCAACGCCTTTCACAATCAACGAATCACTCCGCTACCCGCCGGTCAGGAGGCCCTCACTTTGATCCCCGAACCATGCCGCAAGAGTCGGCTGTGGTCTCGCAACCAGTCCGCACCGGCTACTTCTGTAAGCGGCCCTGCGATCTGCTGTTGAGTGGGCTGGCACTGGTGTCGCTGTCCCCCGTCTTTCTGGTAATTTCTCTGTTGATTAAACTGACCTCGCCGGGGCCAGTTTTCTTTCGTCAGCAGCGACTGGGGCTCAACGAACAGCCATTTACGATTCTCAAATTTCGCTCGATGCGGGCCGGCTCAGACAAAACCGGCGCGCAATTCACGTCCGCCAACGATAACCGCATCACAGGCATTGGCAAGCTGATTCGTAAGACCAGCCTCGACGAACTGCCACAACTGATTAATATCTTTCGCGGGGAAATGAGCCTGATCGGCCCTCGTCCATATATCGGATTTGAACTGGAACAGGCCACGCTTGAAGAACGCCGCAAACGGGCCAGTGTGCGGCCCGGTGTTTCAGGGCTTGCCCAGGTCTCCGGACGGAGCCAGCTGACACAGCAGGCGGTCATCGATTTTGACCTGCAATATGTGGCGCAGTGCAGTTTCAAGTTTGATGTTCAGATCCTGATCCAGACGATCCGGAAAGTGATTCGCTGCGAAGGAACGAACTGAAGGCTATGTAAGTGTTTTTCTGTAAGTGGTTTAGGGAATGGTGATTCTGTGTGACTTAATCAGAACCGACAAAATTAATATCGCACTGAATTCTCATACCTGCTATTGATATGCCTGAACTGCTGCAGACCATCATCTCTGAACGCCTCTACTGATTTTCTCTGATACGTATTTGATAGAAGCAGTCTGACGGAATCTGATTTTATGCATATCTTTGAGGGTAATCCGAACCAGTTGGAATCCTGTCCCGTGATGAAACTGAATCGCTCCACCTTTCAGGAGCTTTCATTTCGCACCGGTATCTGGTTTGCGCTGGGTGTTGGTTTCGCGATTCCCGTCTCCACCAGTCTGACGTCAGCCTTCAGCCTGGGAGTACTGGTCTGCTGGTTTCTCTCCGGTCAGTATCGGGTCACCTTTAAACTGCTCAGAACCTATCCGGTCGCGACGATCTCGCTGATTCTGTTCTGCACCCTGGCGGCTGGATTACTCTACACGCCACAGACCTTTAAACTGGCGACCAGGAATCTGTTCAAATACCGTCAGTTTCTGATGATTCCCATCTACCTGTCGTTTTTTCTCGACAGCAGGGCCCGGCTGCGCGGCATTCGCATGTTCGAGCTGGGCCTGATACTTACGCTGGCGATCTCCATGTGTCTCTGGCTGTTCGGAATTGAGTGGGATATCCGTTCACACGATCACGCGATCTTTAAAAACCGGATTACTCAGAACATACTAATGTCGTTTCTGGTCTATCTGTCTGCCTGGCGGTTTCTGGCCAACCCCCGCAAAGCCTGGCCCTGGGGTGTGTTGTCATTAATCGCAACCGTCAATGTGCTGTTGATCGTGCCGGGACGTTCAGGGTATGTCGCGGTGGGAATCCTGATCGTTGTGCTGATGTATCAGAAAATGGGATATAAAGGAATCATCCCCGCCGGAGTGGGTGTACTCGTCATCGGTCTGGTCTGCTACCAGGCATCGGGACGCTTTCAGCGGCGGATTGATCTCGTGTTTTCCGAGATTAAAAATTACCACCAGACTCAGGATCACGCCAGTGGCGTCAATCTGCGGATTGAGTTTCTGGCAAATGGTCTGCAACTGGCTGGCGCGAGCCCGATCTTCGGTTCCGGAACAGGCAGCTTCGCCCCCCGTTACCGCGAACTGGCCGAACAGCAGGAGCAGATGGTTACCGAGAATCCCCACAACGAATATATCATGCTGCTGGTACAGAATGGCGCGCTGGGAATGGGGCTGTTCCTGCTGCTGTTCTGGTTCAGCTGGCATTCTGCCCGGGGGGGAACCGGTCTCGAACCCTCACTGACACAGGCCGTTGTGGGAGTCTACCTGATCGGTTGTCTCGCGAATTCACTGATGCTCGATACCACCGAGGGGGGACTGTTCGGCTATCTGATCGGTCTGACCTGTGCCGCCGGCATTTCCGCGAAAGGAATCAGCCAGGGCGATCTGCCTCGGGAAATCGTGACGGAAACGAAGGCTGACGAGCCGGAAGCGGTCCCTAAGGCTGCCTGACGGGCAAGTCGAACCCAGTTTCTCAGCCACGCCTCAAGCCGGGATCGTTTCCACCTTTACACAAAAAACAGGTTGAAATATGATTCCCGCGCAGTAAATTCGCAGGATTTTCAGACTGTCAGAGCCGTGAAATGGATTTTTTAAGTCGCGATCACTCTGACGTTTAAGCGCTAATTCAGAAGGGGGGCCAGGGATGGCCGGTGCGATCGGTTTAATCACGGCTCGAGGTGGCTCCAAGGGAGTCCCGTATAAGAATATCAAGGAACTGGCCGGCAAGCCGCTGATTGCCTGGACGATCGAGGCGGCCCTCGCCAGCCAGGAACTGGAGCGAGTCATCGTTTCGACCGATGACAAAGAGATCGCCTCCATCGCGCGGCAGTATGGAGCCGAAGTCCCGTTCCTGCGTCCCTTGAAACTGGCACTCGATGATTCCAGTCACGTGGATGTGGTCCTGCATGCGATTGAATTTCTCGAAGAGCAGGAACAGTTTCTCGCCGACTATGTGGTCATGCTGCAGCCGACCTCTCCCTTTCGAATCGCGGAGGACATCGACGGTTCGATCCGGTTCGCGCGGAAAAAAAATGCGAAGTCCGTCATCGGGATGATGCACGCCCCCAGTCACCCGATCTGTCTGCGTGGCATGAACGAAGAGGGACTGCTGGTGGAACTGACCGAACAACGCGATGAGTCGCAGCTGCGCAGGCAGTTACTGGAAGACGTGTATGCATTCAATGGGGCGCTGTATGTCCTGCAGACGGAAGCGTTCCGCGAGTTGAAAACCTTTCGGCCGACGGGGGAAACCTATGGTTACCTGATGCCGACCGAGCGATCGTGGGAAATCGACACCGAGTGGGAATTTCTAGTCGCCAACCTGTTAATGAAAAATCAGCTGCAGGCAGCATCCCGCAGTAAAGCAGCCTGAGTTCTACGCTCGTCGATGTTGCTCCTTTTATGAATTGTGCAAGTCATGCGCGAAACGATTCCGTTATCGATACCGAACCTGTCCGGAAATGAATGGAACTATCTGAAGGACTGCCTGGACACAGGCTGGGTCTCTTCGGTCGGAACCTACGTCGATCGTTTCGAACAGTCGGTCAGCGAGTACGTCGATACTCGATTCGGTGTCGCTACCGTGAATGGCACCGCCGCCCTGCATCTGGCGCTCTTGGCCTGCGGAGTACAGCCCGGCGATGAAGTCCTGGCGCCCACTTTCACCTTTATCGCACCGGTGAACGCCATTCATTACTGCGGAGCAGACCCGGTCTTCATCGGCTCGGATCCTGCGACCTTCAACCTGGATCCTGACAAGGTCCGGCAGTTCCTCACCGAGGAATGTACCCGTGAGGCCGACGCCGTTCTGAATCGTCGTACCGGTCGCAGGGTCAGCGCGATTCTGCCCGTACACATTTTCGGACATCCGGTCGACATGGATCCCCTGAATGAGATCGCAGCAGAATTTCAGCTGCCCGTCATTGAGGACGCCTCCGAAAGCCTGGGATCCGAGTATCACGGACGCAAGACCGGCGGACTCGCGCGGGTGGGCTGTTTTTCTTTTAACGGAAACAAGATCATCACCTGTGGCGGTGGCGGCATGGTGACGACGAATGATGAGGCCCTCGCCAGCCACATTCGGCACCTGAGCACGCAGGCCAACCGCAAACCGTTCGAATACGAACACGACGAGGTCGGTTTCAACTACCGGCTCACCAATATTCAGGCGGCGCTGGGAGTTGCCCAGTTGGAACAGCTTGACGGATTTCTGGAGATCAAACGCAGGCACGCCATTCTTTATCGGGAACTGCTGGCTGAGATCCCCCAGGCCGAACTCGCCTGGGAGGAGCCCTGGGCCCGGAGCAATTTTTGGCTCTGCACGCTGCTGGTTCCGCCCGCGGATCGTCAGCCATTGATGGATTTTTTACTGGAACGCAAGGTCCAGGTCCGGCCGGCCTGGAAGCTGATGCACACCCTGCCCATGTATCAGGAATGTCAGTCATACCAGCTGGAAGAAACCGCAGCAGTCTATGCACGCTGCATCTCGATTCCCTCCAGTGTGCAGCTGAGCGAAGCAGATATCCGGTATGTCGTACAATGTATCAAAGACTATTTTGAGTCGTCATGAATCAACACAGTGAACCAGTCATTTTGCTCGGAGGAGGGGGGCACGCCAGGGTCCTCATCGATCTCCTTCTGGAAAGTGGAACCTGTTCGCTGTCGGGAATTCTGGATCCGGACCTCGCCATCGGCAGCCAGGTCAAAGGAGTTCCCGTACTGGGGACCGACAAAGAACTGCCGGCCCTCAGAGAGCAGGGCATCGGGCACGCTATCGTGGCTGTGGGCAGTACCCGCTCGACACAATTTCGCCGTACCTTGTTCGAGCAGGTGCGCGAACTGGGATTCCAGCAACCCGCCCTGGTGCATTCGAGTGCCATCCTGTCGCCCTCCGTTTCACTGGCGGAGGGAGTACAAGTGATGGCGGGGGCGATTATTCAGACAGAAACCCGGCTGGGAGCCGGTGTCGTGGTCAATACGGGAGCCCGCATCGATCACGATTGTGAAATCAGACAACACGCGTTTCTCGCACCGGGAGTCATCCTGAGTGGCGGAGTCACTGTTGGTGAGAACGCGTTCCTGGGAGCCGGTGCCGTGGTCATTCAGGGCAGGCACATCGGTGCCAATGCCGTCGTTGCCGCTGGCGCGGTCGTCGTCCGGGATGTCGAGGATGGAGCCTTAGTCAAAGGAGTACCCGCGAAATGAGCGTATTTGTTATCGCCGAAGCCGGCGTGAATCATAATGGAAGTGTGGAAACCGCGAAAAAAATGATCGATGCCGCCGTGCAGGCCGGCGCCGATGCGATCAAGTTTCAGACCTTCAAAACCGAAAAACTGGTCTGCAAATCCGCCCCGCAGGCGGAGTATCAGATGAAGAACAGTGCCGAGGGGGAATCGGATACCCAGTTCACCCTCCTGAAAAAGCTGGAGATCAACCAGGAGACCCATCGGGAACTGTTCGACTACTGCGAACAGTCCGGGATCGTCTTTATCTCGACCCCCTTCGATCTGGAAAGTATCGATCTGTTGAAATCACTGGGGCTGGAACTCATCAAGGTCCCCTCTGGTGAAATCACGAATTATCCCTACCTGAAGAAAGTCGCACAGACCTTTCATCGCGTGGTCCTCTCGACCGGCATGGCCGATCTGGGAGAGATCGAAGACGCACTTGCCATTCTGATCGATAACGGCATCGCCCGCGAAAATATTACGGTGTTGCACTGCAACACCGAGTACCCGACTCCCATCCAGGATGTGAACCTGCGGGCCATGCTCACCATTCGCGATGCCTTCGGCGTCAAAGTCGGCTATTCGGATCATACACTGGGCATCGAAGTCTCGATCGCGGCAACGGCACTCGGTGCAACCGTGATTGAAAAACACTTCACGCTTGATAAGAACATGGAAGGCCCGGATCATGCAGCGTCGCTGGAACCGGATGAGTTGATGATGTTGGTTCGCGGCATCCGCAATACGGAAAAATCGCTGGGCAGTCCGCTGAAGCGACCCTCGGCTTCCGAATCCAAAAACAAACCTGTCGTCCGTAAAAGCATCATCGCCGCCCGGGACATCAAGCAGGGAGAAACGTTTACCGAAGCGAACCTCTGCGTCAAACGGCCGGGCACCGGGATCAGTCCGATGCAGTGGGATCAGGTCATCAACCAGGTGGCCCGACGGGATTATGTGGAAGACGAAATCATTGAACTATGAGTAACCGTGTCTGCGTTGTCACTGGATCGCGGGCCGAATACGGTCTGCTCAGCCCCTTGCTGGCGGCGCTGCGCGCGGACGATGCTTTCCAGCTGCAACTGCTGGTGACCGGCTCGCATCTCTCCCCCGAATTTGGTCTGACCTATCGCGAGATCGAAGCAGACGGCTACACGATCGACGAAAAAGTGGAAGTCGTTCTCAGCTCCGACACGCCGGTTGGGATCTGTAAGTCCATGGGGCTGGGGCTGATCAGTTTCTCGGAAGCCTTTTCCCGACTGAACCCCGATCTGATCGTGGTTCTCGGTGATCGCTATGAAATCTTCAGCGCCGTCTCAGCGGCTCACATCAGCCGTATTCCGGTGGCCCATCTGCATGGAGGGGAAGTGACCGAAGGCGCCTTTGACGACGCGCTGCGGCATTCGATCACCAAGATGAGCCATCTGCATTTTACCTCTACGGAAGCTTACCGGAAGCGGGTGATTCAACTGGGCGAAGCGCCCGAACGGGTCTTCAATGTGGGTGCGATCGGTCTGGACAATCTGCAGCGGCTGTCGCTGCTTTCCCGCGAAAAGCTGGAACAGGATCTGGGGTTTAAGTTCAATAAACACAACCTGTTATGCACGTTTCACCCGGTGACGCTCGAGCATAATTCGTCTCTGGAACAGGTTCAAAGCCTGTTGAATGTTCTGGAGCAGCAGCCAGACACCAACGTGATCTTTACGAAAACCAATGCGGATACCGATGGACGGATTATTAATCAGCTGATCGATGAATTTGTGGCGAAGCAACCGGATCGCTTTCACGCTTATGTTAGTCTGGGTCAACTGCGGTATCTGTCGATGATGCAGTTTGTGGATGCGGTGGTCGGCAATTCGTCGAGCGGAATCATTGAAGCACCCGGATTTAGGATCGGAACGATCAACATCGGGAACCGTCAAACCGGGCGGATCAAATCGGAACTGGTCATCGATTGTGAGCCCACGGAAACAGGTATAGCGTCGGCTTTTAAAACATTGTATTCTTCCGACTTCCAGAAAAGCCGTCTGCAGGCCACAAACCCTTACGGTGAGGGGCAGACGACATCACAAATTATCAGTATCCTCAAAGAGAATTTTCCCGGTCGGACGACTCAAAAATCCTTTTATGATCTGGATTAAGGTCGAGATCGGAGAGCTGAAATCAAACAGGGAAAAGGAATCCCTGTTCGGATATGGTGCCAGGGATGGACGTTATGAATGATTGTCTGATCAGCGCGACAGCAGATATCACAGAGGCGATTCGCGCCATCGAAGCCGGCAAAAAAGGAATCGCCGTCATCGTCGATTCTGGACAACAGCTGCAGGGAGTCATTACCGACGGCGATGTCCGTCGCGGCTTACTTTCCGGTTTACGGCTGCAGGATTCCGCCACCCAGATCATGAACCGTCGACCGACCAAAGCTGACGCCGGGATGTCTCAGTCTTCGCTGGTCGAACTGCTGGAATCGAGCGGACTGGAAGCGATGCCGCTGGTGAACGCAGACAATCAGGTCGTCGAAGTCGTACTCTTGTCCGGGCTGACACGCAAATCAGACACCGGGCATGCATCCGGCTTCAGCTGTGCCCTGATCATGGCAGGCGGGGAAGGCCGTCGCCTGCTGCCGCTCACGGAAAATCTGCCCAAACCACTGGTGGAAGTCGGGGGCATGCCATTGATCGAGCGACAGGTGCGTCGTCTGGCGACAGCGGGAGTGAAGCGGATTTATATTGCCGTGAATTATCTGGCAGAGATGATCGAAGCCCATTTAGGAGATGGCAGCCGGTTCGGTACTGAAATTCAATATCTCCGCGAGCGGGAAAAACTGGGAACAGCGGGTGCCCTGTCTCTGATTGAAGAGACTCCCACCGGTCCGCTGCTGTTGATGAACGGCGATGTCTTTACTTCGATCAATTATCAGTCGCTGCTGGACTTTCACCAGAAACATGCTGCCGTGCTCACCGTGGCTGCCATCGATTATCACGTCGAAATTCCGTATGGCGTGATCAAGACCGAGGGGCCGTTTGCGGTGCGTTTGGAAGAAAAACCATCACAACAGTTTTTATGTAATGCGGGAATCTATGCCCTCTCACCCGAGGCGGTCAGTCAGGTCCCCCGCAATCAACCGTTCAACATGACCGATCTGATCGAGTCGAACCTAACCAGTGAACCGGGTGTGGCCGTCTTTCCGGTCCATGAATACTGGTCGGACATCGGAACTCCCGCCGAGCTGGATAAGGCCCGAACCGAACTCAAACTGGCCCGGGAAACACTGGAAGGCACGGATCAGGATGATGAAAGTGCCGTACACATTCAACTGAATCAACGCCGTGCCGCCTGATCTCGGGAAACCAATTATCATGTCAAAGAAGCAAATGAATGTCTGAGTCGTTAGCAGGTCAACAAACACTGGTTACCGGTGCCGATGGATTCATCGGCAGTCATCTGGTCGAACAGCTCGTCCAGGCCGGGGCTCGCGTGCGTGCACTCGTGTATTACAATTCGTGGAATCAGATTGGCTGGTTGAATGATGTCTCTCCTGAAATTCTCAAACAGGTCGAGATTATTCAGGGGGACATTCGTGATGCCGAACGGATTCAACTGGCCGTCAATGGCTGCGACTACGTGTTTCATCTGTCGAGCCTGATCGCGATTCCCTACAGCTACGTGGCCGCACGCTCGTATGTCGATACGAATATCACCGGTGCATTGAATGTGCTGCAGGCCTGCCGCAATTCAGACAGCCTCACCCGGCTCGTACACGTTTCCACATCGGAAGTCTATGGGACCGCTCAGCAGGTTCCCATCAATGAACAGCATCCCCTGGTCGGTCAGTCTCCTTATTCCGCCAGTAAAATCGGCGCGGATAAAATGGCCGAGAGTTTTCATCTCTCGTTTGAACTGCCCGTGGTGACCGCCAGACCCTTCAATACCTTCGGTCCCCGTCAGACTGCACGAGCCGTGATCCCGACGATCGCCAGTCAGCTGCAGGCCGGTTGCTCGGAACTGACGCTCGGGGCATTGACTCCCACCCGCGATTTCAACTTTGCCACCGATACCGCGGCCGGCATGATTTCGCTGGCCCTCTGCTCCCAGGCGGAAGGGGAAGTCGTGAATATCGGCAGTGGAGAAGAATGGTCTATTGAAGAGACGGCCCGTCTGTTGATGGAAGTCACCGGACGGGACGTGCCCATCATCTGTGACGAGGACCGGATTCGACCCGAAAAAAGCGAAGTCAATCGACTGCTGGCAGACAACACCAAAATCCAGAAGCTGACCGGCTGGCAGAGTCAGGTATCTTTCAAAGACGGACTGGCAGCCACGGCGGAGTGGATCGGACGCAACTTACAATATTTTAACGCGGAACGTTATACGATTTAGTTCACATCCCCTTTCAGATAAAAGCCTATGTCACGCTCTGTTTCCATCTCAGCACTGCTCGTTGCCATCGCCATGATTTTTGGGCGATTGACCGGGCTGCTGCGCGTTTTGGGACTGGCCACGGTTCTGGGCGTTTCTTATGCCAATGACCTGGCCGTGTTGATGATTTCCGTTCCCGATTTTCTGAACGCGATGCTGATCGGCGGCGCGATGGCGGCGGTGCTCGTGCCCGAAATTCATCGCCGGAATCAGGAGTCCGCCGGTCAATCTGCCAGCCAGTTGATCGTGCAGACGATGCTTGCGGTGGCTCTGATTTCAGGAATCCTCGCTTTACTGCTGGCGTGCGTGGCACCCTGGTTTACGCGGGGGCTCGCTTCCGGGTTTTCTGCAGCACAGATCAGCCAGGCCAGCCCGTTGATTATGATTGTCTTATGGGCGTTCCCGCTCTCGACCGTCACCGCGGTCACCGGGGCCGTTCTGCAGTCGCAGCATAAACCACTGGTACCTGCCTACGGAAATCTGTTCTTTAACCTGATCCTGATTTTAGCCATTCTGTTCTGGGTCACACCGGACCAGCTCTCGATCCTGGCCTGGGCTGTGGTCGGGGCGGCACTGTTTCGTCTCGTGACGCAACTGATTCCCTGCTTCATCACCGGCGCGTTTCAGGGCGGATTTCGCAACCTGCTGAAATTTGAAACCCTGAACCGGCGTCTGATCGTAAAATATTTTCAGGCACTGACCGCCATTGGCCTGGTCATTGCCTTTCCGGTGGTCTCGCGTTCCTTCGCCTCTGCTTTCACGGGGGGCATCAGTCTGTTCGAATACGCACAGAAACTGGTGGAATTACCCCGCGGCCTGCTGGGGGCCATTCTGACCATGGTCATCTTTCCGCGATTGAGTCACGCGTTTGCTGAAGGAAAAGCGGATGTCGGCTCGCGAATGATCAGCCAGGCGTCGGGGCTGATCCTGCTGATCTCGATTCCTGTGACCGTCGTGATTTACGGCTGTGCTGAACCGATGATCTCGTTACTCTTTCAGCGGGGGCAGTTTTCCGCCTACGATGCCACACGGACGGCAGAACTGCTTCAGATCGCGATTTTATCGATGCCGGCCCTGATCATGTCCATTCTGACGATGGATGTATTCTATGCCCGGCATGAAACCATGATTCCTTTTAAGTTCAGCCTGATTTCTCTGGGTTGCCTGGTGGTACTTTCACTGGTTTTACGTAACTTTATGGGGATCTCAGGGGTCATGCTCGCCTTCGTGCTGACCAGCTGGTTCCACTTTCTGATGCTGACGGTCGGTCTGCACCTGAAAATGCAGGTTTCTGTCATTGAAGGAGTCAATTTGAAACATTGTGCCGCATTGGTTCTGCTGACATTCTCAGGAATTGCGATTTCCGCTATGATATTGAGAGTGATTACGGAACCGGTAATGCTGGTTGTCTATTCTGGATTCGTGGGATTATTCTGCTTCGGCGCCGTTTTGCTGATTCTGAGAAACCACCTCCCGCGTTTCCACAGGAAGCTGTCTCTATAATGAAGTATTTATATATCACCGATTGCCCTGAAATCGCAAAGTACGTAGATCAGTGCGGGGTGGATCGTATATTCATTGACCTGGAACTGCTCGGAAAAGTCGAGCGCCAGGGAGACAGAGATACTGTCATCTCACATCACCGTGTGGAAAGCATTTCCAGCGTGAAAGAAGCGGTTCGCCAGGCAGAAGTTCTGGTGCGGGTCAATCCGCTGAATCCGAAATCCGCAGATGAGATCGAACAGGTTCTCGATCAGGGGGCCGATGCCCTGATGCTGCCGATGTTCCGCTCTGTGGAAGAGGTCGAATGGTTTTGTAACCGCGTTGATTCCCGGGCGCAGGTGGTGCCACTCGTCGAGACCCTGGGCGCCATGCAGCAGCTTGAACTGATTGTCCAGCTGCCGGGAGTTTCGCAGGTACACATCGGGCTGAACGATCTGCACCTGGAACTGGAACTGGGCTTCATGTTTGAACTCATGTCCAACGGGATGGTAGAAGAAATGTCGGCGATCTGCCGCGAAGCAGAGATTCCCTTCGGGATCGGCGGGATTTCGACCATTGATACCGGGCTGGTTTCCGGTCGTCTGGTGCTGAGCGAGCATGCCCGCCTGGGATCGGAGTGGGTCATTCTCTCACGTTCATTTCATCAGCTGGCTTACAGTTTGCAGGAACTCCAGGAAAAGATCGATCTGCCTCTGGAACTGGAGAAAGTCAATCAGCATTTCGCCGCGCTGCTCAAACGATCCAAATTTGAGATTGAACAGGATAAACAGACACTCTACCATGCGATCAATCAGGTGGCCCGGAATGATCTGTCCGAGCGAAACGCCTCCTGAGTGGGATCGATTCAATCGGGTTTTCCACGTCGACGATTTCACGCGAAAAGACAAACGCACCCCTCGGGTGTTTTCCAATTACCTGTGAACCTCGTAGTTCTCTGATCCATTCCCATTCAAGCTGAAGGACGATAAGCGACTGATGAATTCTGTATTAGTGACCGGCGGTGCTGGATTTCTGGGAAGCCACCTGTGCGATCGACTGATCGAGCAGGGGAAAAACGTCATTTGTGTGGACAATTTCTTTACCGGCAATAAGCGAAACATCGCACATCTGATCGGGCATCCCCGTTTTGAAGTGATCCGTCACGATATCGTGCATCCGATCTATCTGGAAGTCAATGAGATTTACAACCTGGCCTGTCCCGCGTCGCCCGTTGCCTATCAGTACAATCCAATCAAGACCATCAAAACTTCGACTGTCGGCATGGTCAACGTGCTCGGGCTGGCGAAACGCTGCCGGGCCAAAGTTCTGCACGCATCCACTTCCGAAGTGTACGGCGATCCCAATGTGCATCCCCAGGTCGAGGAGTACTGGGGCAATGTAAATCCCCTCGGGCCGCGCAGCTGCTACGACGAAGGCAAACGCATCGCGGAATCGCTGTGCGTCAACTACCACCATGCCCACAATGTGCCCATCCGGATTGTCCGGATCTTCAATACCTATGGGCCGCGGATGGATCCCAATGACGGCCGCGTGATTTCCAACTTCATCAACCAGGCACTGCGGGGCGAACCGATCACCATCTATGGCGATGGACAGCAGACCCGTTCCTTCTGCTACGTCGATGACCTGATCAGTGGCTTTCTGAAAATGATGGAGCAGGAAGAGACCACCGGCCCGGTCAACATCGGGAATCCGGTGGAAAACACGATGCTGGAACTGGCGGAAGCGGTCCTGCAGAACGTCGATTCCGATTCGAAGCTCGCCTACGAACCGCTGCCTCAGGATGATCCCAAGCAGCGCTGCCCTGATATCACCAAGGCCAAAACCATTCTGAAGTGGGAGCCCCGGGTTTCCCTGCAGGAAGGACTGGGCAAAACGGTTGAGTATTATCGGCAACTGATGAATCAGGAATCAGCATGAGTCATATTCTGGTGACAGGTGCGGCCGGTTTCATCGGGTTCCATGTCACGTCTCAGCTCCTCGCAGGCGGACATCGTGTCACGGGAATCGATAATCTCAACAGCCACTATTCGGTGCAGCTGAAACGGGACCGGCTGCAACTGCTGCAGGAGTCGGAGCAGTTCCAGTTTGAGGAAATCGACCTCGCTGACGTCGCGGCTTTCGATCGACTGTTTGATGGCGATCCCTTTGACAAAGTGATCCACCTGGCGGCAGAGGTGGGCGTTCGCAATTCCCTGCTGAAACCGCTGGAGTACGTGCAGAGTAATGTGGTCGGCTTCGTGAATCTGCTCGAGCATTGCCGCCAGAGTCAGATTGCGCACCTGGTCTATGCATCGTCCAGTTCGGTGTACGGTGCCAATAAAAAGACGCCGTATGCGACAGACGACCCGGTTGACCATCCGGTCAGCCTGTATGCAGCGACCAAGCGGGCCGACGAACTCATCGCGCACAGTTACAGTCACCTGTATGATCTGCCTACCACGGGGCTGCGATTCTTTACCGTGTACGGTCCCTGGGGCCGCCCCGATATGGCAGTGCACCTGTTTACAAAAGCTA
This sequence comes from Gimesia panareensis, assembly GCF_007748155.1. Lineage (GTDB taxonomy): Bacteria > Planctomycetota > Planctomycetia > Planctomycetales > Planctomycetaceae > Gimesia > Gimesia panareensis. The sequence continues at coordinate 4,058,077 of NZ_CP037421.1, read as the reverse complement.
TTCTGGAAGGGACGCCGATCAAGGTCTTCAACCATGGAAACCTGAAACGCGATTTCACCTACGTAGATGATATCGTGGCCGGAGTCCTGGGCGTCATGGAGCAGATTCCACAGCGCAGCGTTCCCGATTCTTCGCTGACTCCACAGGAACTGGACCGGCAGACCGAAGCGCCATACCGATTGTATAACATCGGCAATCATCAGCCGGTGGGATTGTCCCGGTTGATTGAAGTGATTGAACAGAGTGTCGGTCAGCCTGCAATCCGGGAAAATTATCCGATGCAGCCCGGCGATGTGCTGGAGACTTACGCCGACATTTCAGAACTGCAGCAGGCGACTGGATTCGCACCTGCGACTTCCATCGAAGAGGGTATCGATCGCTTTGTCGAGTGGTACCGTTCCTACTATGGAACCCCGCAGACATAATCAGACGGCGGCAGCAGGTGAAACGTGATGCGACCAGTGTTGCCGGTCTACATCTGTTCGATGATGCGGGGGATCAGTCGGGCCAGCTTTTCTCCCCCGTCCGCGGCGACTGCCAGAATCTTGCTGATCTCCACCGGCTCCAGGGCATCAGGCAGACACAGGTCGGTCACTACCGACAGACCCAGCACCCGCATGGAAGCGTGATTGGCCACGATGCATTCCGGAACGGTCGACATGCCCACGCAGTCCGCACCCATCAATCGCAGCATACGATATTCGGCCCGTGTTTCCAGGTTGGGGCCCGCGACGGCCACGAACACACCGGTCTGCGTGCGGATCTGCAGTTCCAGGGCGGTCTGTTCGGTCAGCTTGATCAGTTCCTGATCGTAGGGAGCACACATGTCCGGGAAACGAATCCCCAGCCGATCGTCGTTCACGCCGCGCAGTGGATTGTCGCCCATCAGATTGATCTGATCCTCGATGATCATGATGTCGGCCAGCCGATATTGGGGATTCATCCCCCCGGCAGCGTTAGTGATGATCAGTGTTTCGACTCCCAGAGCCTGCATCACCCGAACCGGAAAGGTGACTTCCTTCATGGAATAACCTTCGTAGAAGTGAAAGCGGCCTTCCATCGCGACCAGGGGATTGCCATGCAGGCTGCCAAACACCAGTTGTCCAGCGTGTGATTCCACCGTGGAACGGGGAAAGTGCGGAATCTCCTGGTAAGGAATGGTGATGTCCTGCTCGATCTGCTTTGTAAAGTCACCCAGGCCGGTTCCCAGAATCAGACCGATGCGCGGCATCTGGCTGACCCGGGGCTTGAGAAATTCGATCGCATCGTTGACTTGTTCAACCAATCCCTGCATGTCATGTTCTTTCGGTGGAGTTCTTAAGGAAGCCGATTGAAGCGACGATACTCACAGGCTGACTGGAAGAGTGGATCGCGTGCCGCTCACGGGTAAGCAGGAGAGTCAGGCCCGCCGCTGGATGATTCTCAACCGCGCGCCTCTCAGCTTAGGGATGGGGTGACCTAGTACAGGTCGTCCTCATCATCATCGAAGTCGTCGTCGAAGTCGTCGTCATCATCGAAGTCATCATCATCTTCTTCATCGTCGAAGTCTTCGTCTTCTTCTTCATCATCATCATCGAAGTCATCATCGTCGTCGTCGAACTCGTCGTCGTCGATGTCTTCCAGGTCATCAAAGCCTATGTTTTCTTCATCATCGTCGAGTGAAAAGAAAACGGTGGGGAGCTCATCCGAGAACGTTTCAAGCTCTTCAGGGGATTCGGTATGAAGGGGATCAGCTATTAACACAGTTACATCCTCGTAGATTCGTTGTATGTTCTTTCCAGATTCTCTTAACGATTTTTACCGGTTTCGGAAGCCCTATGTCAATCATTCTCGGGGGAATAAAATCAACGTTCGGGAGGGACTGATCCAGCAGAAATTCAGCGAAATCTACTGCCCAGAATATTCCCATTATTATATTTATTTTCCTTTGTCAAGTGCGAAAAAATCGAACTGAAAATATATAGAACTATTTCCGTCTGAGTGATGGAATCACATGAGGAAAAAATCGCCGTTTTGCGTTGTCGGGCAAAAAAAAATCCGCCGGGGGTTGTCAGTTTTCGGGAGGAGAATCCGTAGTGATAAGATGAATAGCGGACTTGACGGTTCCAAGCCGCCGGTCTGGATTCATGTAATCTTCAAATGAACTTCATACCGTTATTGTCGCGGATTGCCGTCTCGGGAAGACGAAGAATCGGTCGGGAAAGACCCCACTGCTGGTTTTTCAGCGAGTATTCAACGCTCCGCCGCAGCTCGATCCCGCCCCCGCCGTGCAGCCGTAGCAGTGCCGCTGCGTGACGATCTTCCGCTCAGCCAGGGAGGCATAATCAAAATCTCTGATATGTCTCCGCTCGGGCAGGGAGACCGGCAGGGCGAGCATCTGGTTGAAGTCACAGTCGTAGAGATAACCCTCCCAGTCGACTGAAATCAGTGAGCGGCACATCACCCCCGGGACCGTTTCCGGGTTGAACGCCTCCACCAGCCGTGACATGTATGCTTCCAGACGATCCTGCTCGACCAGTTCGCTCAGGTAGCGACTGATGGGCATGTTGGTGATTGTGATCAGGTTCGTAAATTCGATCCCGAACCGCGTGCGCAACTGCTCCCGGTAGGCGGCTTCCAACTGTCCCTGATCGGGGGGCAGGGAGTAACCGACCGGGTTATAGACCAGCGTCAGTTTTAAAGAGGAATCAGCGACACCGTAACCGACTTCGTTCAGTCGCTGAAGTGCCTGAATCGACTTCTGGAAAGCGCCACTGCCGCGTTGTGCATCTGTGTTCTCTTCGAGATAACAGGGCAGGGATGCGACGATCTCGACTTCCTGTGCCGCCAGGAATTCCGGCAGATCCTGGTAACCCGGTGCGAGCAGAATCGTCAGGTTGCAGCGGTCAATGATCCGTTTTCCCATCTCACGCCCGCGGGTGACCATCAGCCGAAAATGAGGATTCATCTCCGGTGCACCCCCCGTCAGATCCAGGGTCGCAAATCCGGGATGTGCTAAAGCACGCAGGCAGTGCTCGACGTTTTCAATCTGCATGATCTCCCTGCGGTCCGGGCCGGCGTCCACGTGACAGTGCTCACAGGTCATGTTACAGAGCCGTCCCAGGTTAACCTGCAGAGTCTCCAGCGTCGCAGCCTGCAGCAGGGGAAGCTGATGCTGTTTCAGTTGCTCAGCGAACCGCGGCACCTGATCCTGGGTGTCGAGGATGCGTAACTGCTCGCGGGGATCAGCCAGTTTGCTCTGTTGTCGCAGCAGGGTGAGTGAAGCCATAAACGTTCCTGATCTTCCGTTTCAGCATAAAAGGGCGTGTCGTCCGCTCAGCAGCAGCCACCATCTGGAGTGCAGCAGGAATCCAGGATCTGACTGGTCAGGTCAAAATCCTTTCCCTTGGTTTCCTGTGGATGTCGGATCGCGTTCCGACGACAGTCCATCTCGCGTGCTGCTTCCAGCGGAATCTCCTGGTAGGGAGCAACCGCATAAAACTGGCCGGCGTAGGCGCCTTCCTGCAGCAGTTTGAAGGTTTTGTCACAGACGGCCATCCGCTGCCCGCGGAAATAAAGGTGCCCGTCGTCGTCTTCGACTTTTTTGAACGGACCACGATAAATGACCGCCTGGTTTCGTTCGAGGCAGGGGCCCTGTTTCCCTTTATAAGCCGAGACGGTGACGGAACGGAATTCGATGCCGTTCACGGTCTGCCAGGGCTGTTCGTCCCGTTTCAGGATTTCGATTCCGTGGAAGCCGGCCGCTTCAAATGCTGCCAGAAAAGCATCTTCGCGGAACGCGCCCGACAGGCAGCCCGACCAGAGCGTGGGATCGTCGCGCATCTCCTGCGGTACATCTTCATCACAGACAATATCACTGATCACCGCTTTGCCGCCCCGTTTCAACACCCGAAAGACTTCCTGCAGCAGTTGGCCGCGGTCTGCTTCCCGCACCAGATTCAAGACACAGTTGGAAACAACGCAGTCTACGGACGCATTCGCAATCAGCGGGGCCTCCCGCCGCAGCCGATCTTCCAGATCGCGCAGCTCCAGCCAGCGTGACTGATTATCCACCGGGTGCGCAGCCAGCTCCTGGTTCAACTGGTCCAGATCCAGCTGCAGGTCTTGAATCATTCCGCAGCGAAATTCCACATTGGCATAGCCCAGCTGATCGGCGACCTGCTGTTGATATTTTCGTGCCAGGGCCAGCATCTCTGCATTGCAGTCAACGCCGATCACGCGCCCTTCCGGACCGACAATCTGGGACGCGATGTAACAGATCTTGCCGCCTCCCGATCCCAGATCGAGGACGGTATCCCCGGGGGAGACATAAGCGGACGGATCACCGCAACCGTAATCTTTTTCCAGGATTTCTTCAGGGATGATCGACAGATAGGCGGGATTGTATTGCACCGGGCAGCACAGGGCCTGTTCGCGTTCCTGGGCGGCACTGGCATAACGATTGTAGACCGATGCCTCTTCGGTCGTCTGCTGTCGCGTGTTGACAGAATTCATCTTGTTGCGCATTCCTTTCCGTTTCGCTCTGAAAGCGATGGAATTTCCGAAGTGAGAACGTGTCTGCCTGAGTCGCAGTCTGGTCTCAGTATACTCGACAGCGGAAATTCAAGAAACATTGCCTTTCCCTCGAGAGGCGACTTCTTGAGGATTCCAGCATGGACTATGATGAGGAATCAAGCTGTGAAGCAGTTCACATTTTTGCGATCCCTCTTTAAAAAAGCGAGTTCAGGCAGCAACATGAACCCGGCCGTTGAGATTTCCGTCGTGATCCCGGTCCTGCAGGGAGATGATTCCTGGCAGGAGCTGCTGCCCGACCTGAGTGCGTTTCCGGAGTCCACTGAGTTCCTGTTTGTCTCCAATGGTCCGCAGCCTGCTGGCTGGGAAGAGAGTCTGCAAGGTTCTTCCGTCCGTCCGCGCTGCAGTTGGCAGCAGAGTGCCATCGGTCGCGCCGTGCAGATGAACCAGGGAGCCGCACTGGCACGACAGCCGTTCCTGCTGTTTCTGCATGCCGACTCGCGACTGCCCCTCGAGAGTGTTGCACAGTTGATCAAATCCCTGCAGGCGGCTCCCGGGGCCGTGCATTATTTTAACCTGCAGTTTCAGGAACAGAGTTTTTTCCTGATGCAGCTCAATCGCTGGGGTGTCTGGTTTCGCTCACACTGTCTGGGCATGCCGTTTGGCGATCAGGGACTCTGCCTGCAGCGGGATTCGTTTTTTGCACTCGGCGGGTTTGACGAATCGGCTCCCTACGGCGAAGATCATTTGCTCGTCTGGAAAGCCCGCCAGCAGGGAATTCGTTTACATTGCACCGGGGCAGACATTACCACAAGTGCCCGCAAATATCGGGAGCGGGGCTGGTTGAAAGTCACGCTCACACATCTCTGGCTCACGGCCTGTCAGGCGATGCCGCAGTTTTTTCTTCTCATCAAAGAACGTTTTCGATCATGGTTTCACCGCAGGGCGCAATCGCCGTCTTCGTAAAGACTCCCGGTTATTCACCACTCAAAACCAGGCTGGCGGCCGACATCGGTCAGCAGGCCGCGGAACAGTTTCACGTGAACTCCGCGCGGGCTGTCCAGGCCGTCGTCCAGGCAGCCTCCAATCAGTCATCAGTCACACCCTTCTGGGCCGTCGCGGAACCGGACGCCTGTGACGATCCACTCTGGAGCGACTTTGCCACCATCTCTCAAGGGGCAGGGGGCCTGGGCCGCAGGCTGGCGTTTATCAATCAACGGTTGCTGGAACAACACGATTTTGTCATCTTCCTGGGTGCCGATGCGCCACAACTGCCGGTGGCTTACCTGACGGAAGCGATTGACATTCTCACCACACCAGCTGAGTCGCCCCGTTTTGTGCTGGGGCCCGCAGCCGACGGTGGCTTCTATCTGTTCGGGACCACCGTCTGTCTCTCGCAGGATCTCTGGTGCAGCGTGCCTTACAGCGTCAGCGAGACGGCCTCTGTGCTTTGTAAACAGCTGGAGCCACGGGGAAGTGTGCAGCGACTGCCTGTCCTGACCGATGTGGATACAGTACAGGAACTGCCCCTTCTGCAACAGGAACTGCAGCAGCAGGAAACATTGCTGCCGGAACAGCGGCAGATTCTGGAATGGATTCAGGGAGTCGATTTTTCCGGGAAGGTCTGAATCTCCGGCTTGCCATCCTTTTGTTCGATGATTTCCACCATCGGTGCCTCTTCTTCCTCGGGCACAGCCGGCTTGCCCTGAATGAGCATGTACAGCGAGCTGACCGCCAGCAGTGAGAGCAGGCACCGCTTGAACAGCACCGGGTTGATTTTAGGGCCGAGCATCAGTCCCAGTTTCGTTCCCAGAAAGACAAAGGGAACGATCACCGCAGTCGTCACCAGCACGGGCGGCGTCGCGAACCCCATCAGTGCCAGGCCGATGGCCCGCGAGATGGAAATCATGATGAAGAAGCCGAAGATGAAGCCCTTGTATTGCTCCTGCGTCCAGGGCTGACGAATCGCATAAATCACGATCGGCGGCCCCGCGATACTCGTCGATCCCGCCAGGAAGCCACTGCAGAACCCCGCAAATGTGCTCCAGACCGAAGATGCTTTCTGAGGTCCCTCCTCCACATGCACTGGCTTTTGAAAGAAACCGTCGACAACGATCAGCAGAATCACCAGTCCGGTGCCCCGCACCAGGTAATCCAGATCGATCAGGGTGAATGTCAGCAGCCCCAGGGGGAGTCCCACCAGCGAACCGATGATGGCTCCCGCCAGCAGCTTCAGGTTCGAATGCCTGCGGTAAGCCCAGAACGTCCAGATCACAGGCAGCACAATGCTGTACGCCACGAGCAGGTTCGCTTCGCGAAAGTTGAGTAACAGAGGCAGCACCGCCATCGCCACAATGGCATAACCGAAGCCGATAATTCCCTGGATCAACGCAGAACAGAAAACAGCCGCCAGAACGAATAACCACAACTGTGGATCGGAAAACATCATTGTTTTATACACGTAATAATGAGTCCCACCAGCGGTGTGACTCGGTCAGACAAAAGTGAGCGCAGGCAGGACTGGGGACGGAACTATTCCATCAGTTCGCTGCCCTTGGTTTCTCTGGCAAAGAAGGGCAGGATCGCACCCACGATATACAGCATACTCAGAGTCGTCGCGGTTTCCGCCAGAGTGTAGCCCCAGTCCTTCTGCATCCAGCCCCCGATGAACAGAATCGGCGCAGCCAGGATGCGACCGGCGTTGAAGCAGAAGCCGGTTCCGGTGCCCCGCATGCGGGTGGGATAAAGTTCGGGGAAGTAAATCGCATAGCCGGCGTGCATCCCGAGTGTCAGAAAACCAAATACGGGGAGGAAGCAGCCGATCACGGTCGCATTATGAAATACCTGGAACAGCAGTAACGCACTGATCAGGCCGCCCACATGAAACAGGAAAAACGCACCGCGACGGCCGACCCATTCACAGATCGGACCAAAGGCCAGCAGGCCCAGTCCGCCCCCGGTGGTTGCCAGGAACATCCCCAGCATTTCCCATTTTTTGAGTGTTGCTTTGATGGATTCCAGATAGGCTTTGGTTTCTTCCGCAGGCACATCAGTCTGTCCGGGAAACTGTTCGGCCAGGTAGTCCGCTTGAACCACATTCAGGAACGCGTTCTTACCATAGATGTGCACGCCCCAGAACGTGGCCAGACCGATCGCCGCCAGCAGGACACCGATGCAGGTACTTTTGACATACTCGGGTAACACCAGGTCGAAAATGGATCCCATCTTCTGTCCGCTGCCTTCCTTGGCTGCTTCCTGGGCATGCTTCCAGGATTCCGGTTCGTGCATCGAGCGACGGATCCAGATAATCAGGAATGAGGGGACGACACCCAGGGCGAAACCCACACGCCAGGGCATGCTGGGCATGCCGGCTTCTTTGGCATAGTCCAGGATGCGTTCGTTACCAATAATGAAGGCCCCCGCCAGAATCGCGAGGTAGGTACCCAGCACACTGGAGGCGTGGAAGATACTCCCCACGCGGGCCCGTGCTTTAGGCGGAAAGGATTCCGCCACCAGGGTACTCGCCACCGCCCACTCGCCCCCCACACCGAGGGCCACGAGAAATCGAAACCCCGCCAGCTGCCACCATTCCTGCGACAGCGCCGAGAGGCAGGTAAAGAACGAATAGAACAGAATCGTCAGCGACATCGTCTTTTTGCGGCCGATGCGGTCGCTCAAGGCACCAAAGGCAATGCCTCCCAGCGCACCACCGATCAGGAAGGCTCCCAGCGCGATATTATTGTAGAGTGCATTGCGCCCCTTAATCTCTTTATCATGCGCTGCAACCTTCTGGGGATCCTGGAGCTCTTCTTCACTCAGAGGTTCGACTCGTATCAGCGAAGGCATCGCCTCGTTCATGCTGGCAACAAAAATCTGACCTTCGAAGACGTCAAAGACCCAGCCCAGGGAAGCAATGATCAGCACCAGCCACTGGTAGCGCGAAATGCCATGGTACCACTTGTCTTCTTTGAGTTCGTCTTGCATCAGGCTGGTGCTTTCAGTTTAAGATTGAAATACATTCACGGCCGGCTTCCCGCTCAGCACGAGTCGCACGTCTTCACAGACCGCTTCGACCACCCGCTCCTGTGCTTCCAGGGTGAAGGCGGCAATGTGCGGTGTCAGGATGACATTCTCCAGTTGATTCAGGGCGCTCTGGTGCGGAGGCTCGGTTTCCCGTACATCCAGTGCCGCACCAGCGAGCTTGTGTTCCATCAGCGCCTGGATCAGTCCCCGTTCGTCGACGACTTCACCCCGCGAGGTATTGATGAAAAACGCTTCCGGTTTCATCTTGCTGAAATGCTGGTAGGTCAACATCTTTCGGGTGTCCGGCGTCAGCGGACTGTGACAGGTGATGACATCGGCTTGTGCCAAAAGCTCATCCAGCGAAACCAGTTTGCCGTCGAGCTCTTGCAAATGGGGGGCATCGGCTTTCAGATACGGATCAGCAGCGATAATCTTCATTCCGAAGGCCCGGGCGCGGGTCGCGGTCAGCGTGCCGATCCGTCCCATGCCGATCAGGCCCAGCGTTTTGCCGTGCAGTTCACAACCGGTAAATTTCACCCGGTTCCAGCCTCCCGTCAGTGTGTCCTGGCGGGCTTCGGGAATCTTTCGCAGCAGGGCCAGCATCAGTCCGAGGGTGAGCTCCGCCACGGAAAGCGAATTGGCATCCGGCGTGTAGCTGACGACAATCCCTTTCTCTTTCGCGTACGCGGTATCCACGTTATCCAGGCCGGCACCGGCCCGGGCAATGATTTTCAGGTTCGGAGCCGCATCGATCAGCTCCTGGTTGACTTTCGTCTGATTCCGGACGATCAACGCCTGAGCCTGCTCGAGCTTCTGCTTCAGCAAATTGACGTTCTGCCAGAGATAGGCATCAAATTCGACATCCAGATCCTGCATCAGATCGTTCATGGATGCCCCCTGAATATTTTCGGTCACCAGCACATCGCTCATGGCTTACTTCCTGCTGCTGTCAGTTCGGGGTGTCTGTTTCAATCGAACATCGAGTAATCAACGGGCTCGTTGATGTCGATCGACTGATCTGCGGGAGGCAGTGGGTATTTCAATCCGGTCGCACAGTTGAACAGCACTGCGCTCTCATCCGGGCTGACCCGGCCGGATTCCAGTTCCTGTTTGTAGGCGGCGTAGGTTGCGGCTCCTTCGGGACACATCAGGAAACCTTCCTTCTGCGAACATTCGTCGAGGGCGGCCGAAATTTTGTCGTCATCGACGGCGGTCGCGAAGCCATTGCTTTCCCGGACTGCGCGGAGGATCAGGAAGTCGCCTACCGCGACCGGGACGCGAATCCCCGATGCGATCGTATGGGCGTTCTCCCAGAGCGGTGCGTGTTCTTCACCGGCTTCGTAGGCCTTGACCATCGGAGCACAGCCCGATGCCTGGACGGCGACCATCTGGGGCAGTTTACCGGTCAGCCAGCCCATCTCTTTGAGTTCGTTGAAGGCCTTCCACATACCGATCAACCCTGTACCACCGCCGGTCGGGTAGAAGATCACATCGGGAACTTCCCAGCCCATCTGGTCAGCCAGTTCCAGGCCCATCGTCTTCTTACCTTCGATGCGATAGGGTTCTTTGAGTGTCGAGAAATCGAACCAGCCGACTTTATCTTTCCCTTCACCCACAATTTTACCACAGTCGTTGATCAGTCCATTCACCCGCCAGACGTTTGCTCCCTGGGCGGCGATTTCACGAACGTTGATTTCGGGAGTATCCGCGGGACAGAAGATGTAAGACTTCATGCCGGCTCGCGTACCATAAGCGGCGAGCGCCGCCCCTGCGTTGCCGTTGGTGGGCATCGCGACTTTCGTCACACCCAGTTCCTTGGCCATCGAGACCGCCATGCACAGGCCGCGGGCTTTGAATGAACCGGTGGGAAGACGACCTTCGTCCTTGATCCAGACCGTTCCTTTACCTCCCTGCAGACGGGGCACGGGAATCAGCGGCGTGTGGATTTCACCCAGGCTGACGATGTTTTCCGATTTGCGGACTGGCAGAAATTCGCGGTATCGCCAGAGTGTCGCCGGCCGGGCTGCCAGGTCTTCCTTGCTGACCGACTGTTTGATGCCATCCAGATCGTATTTTACGAGCAGGGGCTTGCCCGCTTTGGACAGACCGTGTAACTGATCAGCTTCATAGTGGTCATGCTGCATGCCACATTCAAGATGGGTGACAAATGTGGGAGATTCAGGGAAAGGGTCTTGCATGGGAACGAACCTGTTATCTGAAAGAAGGATCGATAAAACGATAGTTTCGATTTCAAGGCGGGGAATAATCGTAAATATAGTTCTGTTATCCAGCTTAAGCTGGAAAAGTCAACCCATCGGCACTGTCGAATGTTTTTTCCGGAGTCGCTTGACAGCTCCAAATCCAAGGGGAGGTTAGTCTCGCGCTGCTGATCGATCAAAAGATCACATTTCAAGTCTGAAAAAAAGAACGACCACCCCCAAAGAGTGGTCGTTCGTGAACTTCCTCAGGCACAAAGCGGCCCTTATTCGACGGGACCTTCCACACCACCGGTGTAGTGTTCGCCGTCCGGTTCTTCGCCGTGCAGCACTTCGGCTTTGTAGCCACCCTTGGTGTAGAAGTAGAGCACCAGGATCAGGTAGCCGATCGCCATGACCAACGGAACCAGGGCGGTGCACTTCAGAGCCATCCGACCGCCGTAGATGCCGGCTTTGTCAACCGGGCCGATGTCTTCCGGAGCGAACGCTTCCGCTCCCTGCCACCAGCTGTTGAGGTTCGAGATGTACTCATCAGTTTTGCCCTCTTTTTCCAGCTGTTCTACTTTCTTCTCCAGATCCTTGCCATCATTATTCAGCACGCTGACTTTCGAACCATCCAGCCCCTTGATCTTGGGCAGGAACAGAAAACCGTTGGCTTTAGCCACTGAGTAGCGTTCATAAGCCTGCGGTGAAATTTCTTCCAGTTTTTCAGTCGCGAAGTAATCCTGGTTGTACCCGATACCCGGTCCACCGAGCAGGCCGGCGGAAAGCATGCCGATACCCCCCATCGCGCCCATGGTTATCGCGCCCCCTTTGGGAAACAGTTCGCCAACCACACCCAGCATTGTGGGCCAGAGGAAGGTTTTCCCCAGACCATACACGGTCACCGCGATCCAGACCCAGAGGACCCCTTCCGAAGAACCAATCATGTAGAGTCCGACCGAACCGAAGCAGGCACTCACGAACAGCAGCCCCAGCGGGTTGATTTTTTCTACAATCGGACCGGCAAAGAATCGCAGCACGAACATGATTGAAGACGCGTAGATGAACAGGTACAGGCCCTGACCCTCGCCTGATTTTTTCAGAATCGATTCAGTGATGCTGGCGATCCAGCTGTCCGTTCCCAGTTCCACATAACCGACACAGGCATGCAGCAGGAGCAGGAATAACAACAGCGGGCTGGCAAACGTCAGCAACATCTGACCAAAACTGACGCCTGCCGACTTGGCTTCCGATTGCGGGAACTTCTGTTTGATCACAATGAAACCGTAGATCAGGGTCGGGATCAGAAAGACTGCCATGGGCATTTCCCACCGCAGGCTGGCGACGTCGCCCTTCATATTCGTATAAATCGCAGCGATAATCCCCCCCACGATCAGACCACCTGGCCAACCGGCGTGCAGAATGTTGAGGTAGTGAGTTTTCTGACGGGGATAAAGTGTCGCCACCAGCGGATTGATCACCGCTTCACACAGACCGTTGGCAACCGCGAACATGAACATCCCGATATAAAGACACCAGTAGGTCGCGTCTTTTCCCATGCTTTCAAAGACCGGAGTGGCAGCGAACGTCACCAGGGCCGACAGCACATGCAGAATAAACGCCAGCAGCAGGAGCGGCTTGTACCCGATGTTATCGGTGATCAGGCTGGCCAGTAGAATCACGACACCGAAGCCGACCAGGCCACCCCCGGTAATCGTTCCCAGGTCGAATTTGGTAAAGCCATATTGGGCACCCCAGTCACCGAGGATCCCTCCCCGGATGGCGAACCCGACACCGGCGGCGATGAGTGTCATAAAACTCGCAATAAACAGCGATTTGTTATTGTTCATAGTTGCGACTTCTTTGTTAGATTGAGGGCGAGATTATAAGTGCAATGTGTGGTTCAAGTGTTGATCGTTACAAGCGAAACAGGAGGCTGCCGATCAGGAATGGATGTTTCGAATGGTCTTGAGCACACGACAACGACTTAGCGCAACCCACTGCTCTGAAAGGCATTGTTTCGCGCAAACGCGGGTTACAGGTTGATCAGCAACGCCAGATTCTAACCAACCCCGTTCGAGATTTCCACAATACGTATGCGGGAATGCGAATGTTTGTCAGATTCGCAGATTTCAGGCACGTTCTCGAGCGGGCAGCTTACGCAGAATCAGCAGTCGTTCCCGTCGTTCCGCTTCAATCTGGTCGGGCAGGTGAATTTTCTGGCCGTCGCGGGTCAATTCCAGCAGCCGCTGCCAGTGATCGAAGCCCATCCGCTTCCGCGACCAGTGCATCTCCTGCCAGATTTTGAGAAAACACTGTTTCACCAGATAATCGGGGACCTCGACCAGTTGATCACAATCCAGCCGCCAGGTGTCGCGGTTCTGATCGAGGGTTGCACGCTGTAAAATCCGCGCGACATCTTCAGAGATCACGGCGGTCACTTCCTCTGCCTGTTGAGACAGACGCTGCAGCGCCTGCACGACGGCGGGATTGAATTCTGCTTTCAATAATGGCAATAACTGATGACGAATGCGATTGCGGGTAAATCGCGGGTCAGCATTGGACGCATCCGTACGAAATGTCTGCCCGCATTGCTTGAGATATTGGACGACCTCTTCGCGGCTGCAGTCGAGCAGGGGACGCACGAGATACAGGTTTTCCGCCAGTAACCGGATCCGGGGAATGCCCCGCAGACCGGCGATTCCGGTGCCGCGGACAATGTGATGTAATACGGTTTCCGCCTGGTCGTCACGGGTGTGGGCGACTGCAATCCGCGTGCATTGATACTTCTGCGCGGTGCGGATCAAAAATTCATAGCGGGCCTTGCGGCTCAGTTCTTCCAGTCCCTCGCTGGTCCCCTCCTGTTGGATCATGAGCTCCTGTTTTTCGATCACGCAGGGGAGTGAGAACGCCTGGCAGGTCTCTTCCAGCCAGTCTGCATCCGCGTCGGAGTCTGCGCCCCGGAGTCCATGATTCAGATGGGCAATCACCAGCGGACCTGTCAGACAGTCATTCTCGGCAGAGAGATTCCACTCCAGCAGCGCTCGCAATAGCGCCATGCTGTCGGCCCCGCCCGAGACGGCAATCAGGGTTCCCGAGCCTTGACCTGCAGGTGGACTAATGTCTGGCAAGGGCGAGTTCTCAGCGGCCATCCGCTGCTCGCAGGCGCGCCAGCCAAGTTGGACTGCTGAGACAAACTCATTCATGGGGAACCAATATTCTGTCTGGAGGAAGGGGAGCGCTCAGAGGAAGAAACGCTGATTTTTGAGATTGGAAATTGAACCAATATTTATGACAATATACTATCGCAACCGGAAATCTCTTGTTACCATGAAACTGGAAATTTGCGAGAAGTTTACTCTGTCATTCAAGTTACAGACAATTTCATCTCTTTGATTTCGAAAGCGAAGAACTTTGGGAATCGGGCGATGTTTCCTGTTTTTTTCTGGATGTTCTGGAGTGGGCTTTTCATAATAGTTTCATTGTTTTTTATTTTTAAGTTTCCTTTCGGCATTTCCTGGCTTGATCGGGAGCATTGTTACAGAACTGTTTACGACACTGAAAGTTGAATTCAGCTGCAGTGTCGAATCAGAGGCTGTGCAGTACGAGTTTCTTAAGTAGTTTCAAGTACAGTTGAATTGGAGAATCAACAATGTTTGGTATTCTCAATGAGACAATCCTTGCAATTTATGTTCTCTTCACAAAAGTGGCGAAACAATTGCCGACGCTGATTCGTTCACGAACGTCCCGTCTCTGGACGGACGATAGCTCATTCCCTGCTGATGTTCAGACGCAACTGACTGAGCGGCATGAGCTGGTGCGTCAAATTCTGTCTTGTTTGGGAATCGACTTACGGTCTAAGGTACCCGTGAAGGTGCGCTCTGATCGGAGATATTTCCGCCGTCGTTAGCAGGCACTTGCGCGGGCCATCTGTTTGTTGTTCAAATTCACCTTGTTTTAGACTACTGCTGAGTTAAAGCTGTCATTTGAATTTCATTTCTTTATTCGGACATCTTTTACGATAAATCAGAAACTCCCAGACGCTCCTGTCATTCTGAGAAATTCCTGACAACATGCATCGTTCTGCTCTGATCTCCAGGACTGGAGATTCCAGAAACGTACGGTTTTGTCTCTGTTGAATGTCAACGCCAAATGACATCCGGCAGGAAAGGGGCTTTCACCAAAGGCGCATAGGAAGCACCTGGAATATGTTTACAGAAGTCGCTATCGGAGCAACTCTGGCGCTCATTGTCGGTGTCGTCATCGGTTATTTCATAGACCGGATTCGACGCGGGTCTGCCTACCAGTCTTATCAACAGATCCTTAAACAGGCCGAACTCGATGCCGAAAACCTGCTCAAAAGCCAGAAGCTGGAAGCCAAAGAAGAATTACTGAAGCGTCGCGAAGCGCTGGAAGAAGATGTCAACAAGCAGCGCGAAGAGCTCTGGGCCGTCGAGAAAAAACTCAGCAAACGCGAAAGTGCCCTGGAAGATCAGCAGGCCGATTTCCTCAAGAAAGAATCCATGATCCAGGCCACCCAGTCCAAGCTCGCCTCCCGCTCCAAAGCAGTCGAAGCCCGGGAACAGGAACTGGAACGCGCCCTGAAATCGCAGCAGGAAGAGCTGTTCAAAATCAGCGGTCTGGATCGCGAAACCGCCTCCCAGATGCTGCTGGATCGCCTGGAAAACGATCTCAAAAATGAAACCGGCGGCCTGATCCTGAAGTATCAGAATGAGCTGAAGCAGTCCTGTGACAAAATCGCCCGCGAGACCATCGGCATGGCGGTCCAGCGGTTCGCCTCCGGCCACGTGGCGGAAACGACGGTCTCCACGGTCGAACTGCCCGAAGAGGAAATGAAAGGGCGGATCATCGGTCGGGAAGGCCGCAACATCCGGGCTTTCGAAAAAGCGACCGGCGTGGACGTCATCGTCGACGATACACCGGGTGTGGTCGTCGTCTCGGCTTTCGATAACGTGCGGCGTCAGATCGGGAAAATGTCACTGCAGAAACTGGTCAACGACGGCCGTATTCACCCCGCCCGCATTGAGGAAGTGGTTGAAGAAACGCAGAAGGAACTCGAAGAGTACATTCAGACGATGGGCCAGAATGCCTGCCAGGAAGTTAACATTTCCGGCGTGCATCCCAAACTGATTGACCTGCTGGGACGTCTGCACTTCCGTACGAGCTACAGCCAGAATGTGCTCCGGCACTCGATCGAGGTCTCCGCGCTGACCGGTATCATGGCAGAACAGCTGGGACTGGATGGGACACTGGCCCGCCGCTGCGGACTGTTTCATGACATCGGTAAAGCAGCGGACCACGAAATGGAAGGGGGACACCCCGCCGTCGGTGCCCAGTTGCTCAAGCGGTACGGCGAATGCCAGGAAGTCGTGCACGCTGCCGCCGGCCACCACGATGACATTCGCCCCGATTACATCTACACCGTACTCGTCGCTGCCGCGGACGCCTGTTCCGCCTCGCGCCCCGGTGCCCGTCGGGACACGCTGGAAAAGTATGTCCGCCGACTCGAAGAACTGGAAACGCTCGTCTGCGGTTTCCCGGGCGTCGACCACACCTATGCGATTCAGGCCGGTCGTGAAGTCCGCGTGATTGTCGATGCCGATCAGGTCAACGATCGCGAAGCGGCTAAAATGTGTAAGGACATCGCCAAGGCAATCGAAGATACGTTAACCTATCCCGGTGAGATCCGGGTGACCGTGATGCGGGAATCACGCACAGTCGAATACGCCCGCTAAGCGGGGAGATCTGCTTTCATCAGAGCAGCGATGGCCTGGGCGTCGTCGCTGCTCTGTTTTTTTAACGCGTCAATCACTTTCTCTCGACGCTCCACTGCATGGTTCTGGCTCAGTTTGAATTTGCCCTCGATCCGTTCGATCTCAATCCGGAAGCCGACAATGCCCTGCAGTAATCCTTCTGTAAACTCTGCATCCGGAATCTCCATTGACCAGGGGGCCGGTTGCGCCGCTTCATAAAACTGCACCGTTTTATCGATCACCTGTTTCAGTTCTGCGGGATCTGTGATGCGGGAATAGCGTCCGTAAATGTGTACTGCCTGGTAGTTCCAGGTGGGGACCGTATTAGCAGACTCATACCAGGTGGGCGAAATGTAGGCATGCGGACCGTGGAAGATCGCCAGTACGCTTTCGTTGTCCGGAGTCTCCGCCTGTGGATTCGCTTTGGCAAAATGCCCCAGTAATTGTCCCTGCTGACCCGCGTTGCGCTCCAGTAACAGCGGCAGATGCGAGGCGAACGGCTCACCCTCGCGGCTGGTGACCAGGGTGGCGAAGCTGTGCTGTTCGAGAAACGGGTGAAGTCGGCTTGCATCAGTTTCGGCAAAGGCGGCTGGAATATACATGGGAAAATAGGGTCCTGTGTTACGGAGCAGGGATTCGGACACTTCATTCAGTTCAGACAACGAGGATGGTCCACAGGTTCGTCAGACTACCATTTCGGACACGATTACTTTAACTTGAAGTGACTGCCATCATTGTGAGGCGGCAACCACTCTCATGCAAAGGAGTTCAGCAAAGATGCCCTTTATTGATATCGAATCCGTCCAGCCTCTGGAAGTGCTGCCCGGCTGTAAAATGCGGACCCCCTACGGGGAAAATCTGATGCTCTCTTACCTGGAGATGGACGAAGGGGCCATCGTGCCGATGCATCACCATCCCCACGAGCAGGGGGGCATGCTCCTTAAAGGCAAGCTGGAACTGACGATGGGGGATGAAGTGCGGACCGTGGAAGCGGGGGCGATGTTTATCATTCCGCCGAATACCCCTCACCAGGCGATCGCCGTCGACGGGCCGGCAGTCGTACTGGATGTTTTCAGCCCGGTGCGCGAAGACTACGCAGAGCTGTTTAACAAGTACATTCCCACAGAGTCAGACGAGGTCTGATCAGCTTATTGCTGTTGCTGCTGTTGATGGAATTGCTGCTGCTTGAACTCTTCGGCTCTGTGCAACAGTTCTTCTTTGGTAAGGACTTCAATCTGGGTGGCGATGTGCCACTGAATACCGAACGGGTCTTTCACCGAAGCACTGCGCTCGCCGTAGAACTGATCTGCCGGCTCGCGCTGGCAGGTGGCACCCGCTTCGAGTGCTTTCTGGAAAGTGGAATCCACATCCGGGACATAGATATGCAGCGCCGCGGAAGTGGCGCCCCATTCTTCGCAGGCGTCTGCCAGTTCCAGCATGGAATCGCCGATTCTCAGCGAAGCGTGGCCGATTTTGTCGTCATGATACGAGATCAGTTCGGTCTTCGCATCGAAGACCAGCGCGACAAATTCAATCAGTTTTGCCGCCCCCTCTACCAGCAGGTACGGAGTGACCGCGTGGTAGCCTTCGGGGATGTAGTGGGGTGCCATCGTTAATTCTCCTGAACTGCTGGGGGGACTGGAGGCGAGGCAGAACCCACACGCCGAGACTGTAATTGAACCGACTATGCGCACATTATACAATGGGGTCTGATAAAGGAATAGCATTTCACTGAAACTGTTTTCCCCCTGTCAGATACGCTTTAAATTCCGCGTTTTTTCAAGTGGACTCTTACTACGATGTGAATTATCAGAGGAAACACCAGATGCGATTGCTGCTCATCACGCTGCTGCTGCTGTTCTCGTGGGGCATTCCCCTGCAGGCCCAGGATCATCCGAATGTAATCCTGATCATGAGCGATGATCAGGGGTATGGAGAGCTCTCCTGTCACGGCAATCCACTACTCAAAACACCGAACCTGGATCAGTTGGCTTCCGAGAGCATTCGACTGACCGACTTCCATGTCGCGCCGATGTGCACTCCCACCCGGGGGCAGTTGATGAGTGGTCAGGATGCGTTCCGTAATGCCGCCATGAATGTCAGCAGCGGACGCACGCTGATGCGACCCGGACTCAAAACCATGGCGGATCAGTTTCAGGCGGCCGGCTATCGCACGGGGATGTTTGGCAAATGGCACCTGGGAGACAATTATCCCTTCCGCCCGCAGGACCGTGGCTTCCAGGAAACGCTCTGGTTTCCCTCGTCGCATATCAGCGCGGTTCCCGATTTCTGGATGAACGATTATTTTGACGATACCTATCTGCATAACGGCCACCGAGAAAAACAGAGCGGCTACTGCACCGACGTCTTTTTTCGCGAAATGAAAAACTGGATCCGCTCGCAGAATACATCTCAACCCTTCTTTGCCTATCTGCCTTTGAATGCGCCGCACGGGCCCCTCTATGTTTCCGATCATTATCGCCGGCCCATCGAAGCCGCCATGCAGCAACATCCCGAGGTCGTCAAGCATCTCAAGCCGCAGCGCAAACGTGCCCTGACCAGTTATCTCGCGATGTGCGCCAACATCGATGAAAACATCGGCAAGCTGGAACAGTTTCTCAGTGATGCTGATTTGCGGAACGATACCGTCGTGATCTTCCTGACAGACAACGGAAGTACGATGGGCCCCGATTATTTTAACGCCGGCATGCGCGGCAAGAAGGTAACCCTCTGGGAAGGGGGGCATCGCGTCCCCTGTTTCATTCGCTGGCCGAATGGCAAACTCGGACCTGCGCGGGATCTGAATGATTTAATTCACGTTCAGGATCTGTTCCCTACGCTGTGCGAGCTCTGTGGACTTCCGCTGCCTGAGCAGCGCCTGGACGGCATGAGTCTGGTGCCCCGCATGCGGGGGGAAGTGGAAGCGTTACCCGACCGGATGCTGGTGATCGATTACAGCCGCATGCCGTTCGTCGGTAACAAAAAGAGCACGTTCCTGTCTTATCCCCGCAAGGAGGGGGCCGCCGTGCTCTGGAAACGCTGGCGCTGGCTGGAAAACCGGGAACTGTATGACCTCACCAGCGATCCACTGCAGCAGAAGAATATCGCGGATCAGCATCCTGAAGTGGTCGAGAAAATGCAGGCCCACCTGGATCAGTGGTGGCAGGAACTGCAGCCTGCAGTCGGTGAGCCACAGCGAGTGGTCATCGGGCATGATGCGGAGAATCCCTCGCTGCTCACGGCCTGTGAGTGGCTGGATGTCTTCGTCGATCAACAGGGACAGGTGCGTCGCGGCATCAAACGCAACGGGAGCTGGCATCTCACGATCGCCGAACCTGGTGATTTCGAATTCGAACTCCGACGCTGGCCCCGCGAAAGTGGACTGAAATTAAACGAGAACACTCCGGCCGTCAAAGTCACCGACGGTCAGCTTCCTCCGGGCGTTGCCTTACCGGTTGCGAAAGGGCGTCTCAGGATCGGCAGTTTCGATGCCACTGCCAAACCTGCCGCCGATGGTCAGTCGATCAAAATCGAGACTCCGCTCAAACCAGGGCAGCTGGAGCTCACGACCTGGTTGATGGACGAAAAGGACAAGGAGATCTGTGGCGCCTACTATGTCTATGTGAGACGCAAGTAAACGTGCGGCTGTTCTATTTCGACTCTTTTTCCGAGACGCTGAGCAGCGTCTGGGCGAACGATTCTACATGCCGGATGTTATCGCAGAAGGCCGCATACTGCATCTGCTGCCGGATCGATTCCTTCAATGCACGTCCGCCGACCACAAACGCCACATCCATTCCGAATTCGTCAAAGAGTTCTGCATAATGCTGCAGGAATTCCAGCTCATCACGGATATAGCTGACACTCAGCCAGAACAGGCGGGGGCGCTGCTGTTCGATGGCCGCTGCCAGGGTCGAGAAGGGCAGATTCGTTCCCAGTGAAGCCGCGTTCCATTTAATGTCGCGCAGAACCAGTTCCACCATCGTGGTTGGCAGGCTGTAGAGGTCACCCTCGACAGTACCACCGAATGCCAGGGGGGCATCGAGTGGAGGATTAGGGATCAGAGTTCGCAGTTCGTGCAGCAGCCGCAATGCCACTTCGCAGCCGCGTCGTTCCTGGTAGACTTCTGCATCGCCACATTCCCAGCGATCACCAATCGTGACAAAAGACCGGGCAATCACCTGATCGCAGATCGAACTGATACTGTGTTCCGCCAGGTAGAGGTCCAGCACGATCTGTCGACAGAGATCCTCTTCTCCCCTCAGCAGGGCTTCGGTCAACTGACCCGCAGCCCGATCGATGACGCGGACCGTCTGTCCGGTGGTGGCGGGGAGCCCCAGCACCTCCGGTCGTACCAGATCGTACTTACTCGATCGCAGAAATTCGATCAGGTCGGGCAGGGCAATTCGCCGATGTCCCCCCGCCGTGTATTGGGTCGGAATCACACCCTTGTCACACCAGCGTTTCACAGAGGATTCGCTGGCCTGTATCGCGCGGGCAACCTGTTTCGATGTTAGAAATTCGTGCATGAATCTTATCGGGGCTAGTTGAACGATCTGGTCGTTATCCAAAAAGGACAAAGGCATTCAGTATTCTGATACTAGTTCGAGATCCATATTCTGACAAGTCATTTATTTCTAAGTTCCTGTTTCACAATAAGATAGATTCAGTTTCTACAAAATGAACGATTTGGACGAATTTAAGATTGTTTTTCAGGTCTGCGATGCGTATAAATGGAATGAACGAAATGAACGTTTTTCGAATCCTCAGGAATATGAAATGATTGTGTGTTCAAAAGATCATTGTGAGCTGTCAGCCAGGCAACTGGCGGAACGTGCCCGGAAGCTTCTGCAGGCAGAAATTGACTTCATTCCCAATCCGTGCTTCCACGAACCCGGAGCAGATGAGGAGATTTTGGGAGAAACTGTTTCGGCAGATCAAACAGACGGCATGACGACAACCAGTTTTCCCACGCAGGGAGAGCACGTCACTCCTTCGCAGATTTCCCGCCTGTGTCGCGCCGAAGTGTTATCTTCTACCGAGGAGCAGGAGCTGTTCCGCCGGATGAACTATCTGAAATTCAAGGCGAACATGTATCGTTCCCGACTCGATCCAGAGCGGGTTGCGCAGAGCGAGATTGAACAAATCGAGGACCTGCTGCAGCAGGCCCAGCGGGCGCGGGATCAGATTTTTGGCAGCAACATGCGGCTGGTCGTCTCCATCGTCAAAAAATGCGTCACCAACGGCGTCACCTTTGATGAGCTGTTGAGTGATGGTTGTCTGACATTGATGCACGCGATTGAGAAGTTCGATTATTCACGCGGCTTCCGCTTCAGCACTTATGCGTACCATTCCATTTCCAATTATGCCTATCGCAAGATTGCTAATCGTCGCAAGGAACGCAACAAGTTCAAGCAGCTGGGAGAAGAACGCAGCCTGGAAGAATTGCAGGAACAGAAGAATCCTCTCATGGTTCTTGGGGTCTGGGATGAACTGTCCGAACTACTCAAACAGACTATCGATACCCTCGATCAGCGGGAACAGTTCATTGTCCGCAGCCGGTTTGCCCTGGGTAAACATCGCAAGATTCAGACCTTTCAGAAACTGGCAGATGAACTGGGCATATCCAAGGAGCGGGTCCGTCAGCTGGAACAGCGGGCAGTGGCCAAACTGAAAGCGATCGCAGAAGGCTCGCGCCTGGATGCCATTCGCGAACTGGTCGGCGGTTGAGAATCTGCATCAACAGGGAACAGGGATCATGAAATCTGAATATTGTGAAATCGAAGCGTTTTATGATGGCGACTGTCCCCTCTGTAACCGGGAGGTCAATCTGCTGAAGCGACTCGATCGTCGACATAAGATTCATTTCACCGACATCGCCGCTCCTGAATTTGATCCCGCCGTCTACGGTAAAACACAGGATGAATTCATGCAGGAAATGCAGGGGCGTCTACCCGACGGCACGTGGGTGACCGGCGTGGAAGTTTTTCGCCGTCTCTACTCAGCCATCGGTCTCCGCTGGCTGATGCTGCCCACCCGCCTGCCCGGCATTTCACAGGGCCTCGACTACCTCTATCAGCACTTTGCCCGGCACAGATTAAAGCTCACCGGGCGCTGCCAGCAGGATCAGTGTGACATCAAATCGCATCAGCATGAGGTGCATTCATGAAGATCGCCATCATCGGAGGCGGCATTTCCGGATTGACGACCGCCTGGTTCCTGCATCATCAGCATGAGCTCACACTTTTCGAGGCCAATGACTACATCGGCGGCCATACCAACACGATCGAAGTCGAACTGGACGGCGAACAGCACCCGGTCGACACGGGGTTCATCGTCTTCAACTACCAGACTTATCCGCACTTCACCCGTATGCTGGATCAACTGGGGATTGCCTCCCAGCCCACGCGGATGAGCTTCAGCATGAAGTGTGAACGTACGGGATTGGAATACCGCGGTGCCGATCTGAACGGATTCTTCGCCCAGCGCCGAAATCTGTTCAATCCCCGCTTCTATCGTTTGCTGCGGGACATCTTTCATTTCAATAAGCATTCACTTGCGCTGCTGGAGTCGGACCGTGATACGCTGACGGTCGGCGAATACCTCAAGCGGGAAAACTACTCGCGCGAATTCATTGACCAGTATTTCCTGCCCATGGGGTCGGCGATCTGGTCCTGCCCGGTTGGGACTTTCGAGCAGTTTCCCATCCGTTTCATTGTCGAGTTCTACCGCAATCACGGTATTCTGGCGATCCGGGAACTACCGGAATGGCGCGTCGTCTGTGGCGGTTCGCATCAGTATGTGAAAGCCATCACCGCAGGCTTCCGGGATGCGATCCGCTTGCAGACTCCCATCCGCTCCGTCAGGCGATTGAGCGAGGGAGTTGAGGTGACTCCTCTGAACGGGGCCGCGGAAGTGTTCGATCACGTGATCTTCGCCTGCCACAGCGATCAGGCGCTGCGGATATTGGGAGATGATGCACACCCTGTCGAACGCGAACTGCTCTGTGCGTTTCCTTATGAACCCAACGTGGCCCAACTGCATACCGACACGTCCGTCCTGCCGCGCAGTCAGCGGGCCTGGGCCTGCTGGAACTACTTTATGCCCCGGGGCGAAAACCGGAAAGCTACGATTACTTACAACATGAATCAACTGCAGAGCCTGCAGTCGAAAAACACTTTCAGCGTGACGCTCAATGGAGAAGACCGCGTCGATCCGTCCAAAGTGATCCGCCGCATCGAATATGCGCACCCCATCTTTACCATCGAACGCGCTGCTGCCCAGCAGCGACATGCTGAGGTGATCAATCAGCGGAACACTTCTTTTTGTGGTGCCTACTGGGGCAATGGCTTTCACGAGGATGGCGTGAACAGTGCCCTGGCGGTCTGCCACAATTTAATGAATTCAGAGGATCTATGGAAAGCGGAATCTACACCGGCTGGGTTCGACACCGACGACTTACACCCGTCGAACACAGCTTTCGCAATCGAATCTACCTGATGTATCTCGATCTGGAAGAACTGGAAACCGTGTTCCAGGGGCGCTGGTGCTGGTCTACCCGCCGACTGGCACTGGCCCGATTCCGCCGATCGGACCATATGGGAGATCCGGCTCAGCCCCTGGCCGGGTCCATACGAGATTTTGTGGAACAGCAGGGACATCCCCGACCGGAGGGACCGATTCGCCTGCTGACCCACCTGCGGTATTTCGGTTTTGTGATGAATCCGGTCTCCTTTTATTACTGTTTCAACAGTGCAGGCACTGACTGGGAGACCATCGTCGCGGAAGTCAATAACACCCCCTGGGGAGAACAGCATTGTTATGTGATTACCCGGGAGCTAATCGAAGCAAACATGGACCGTCGGCTGACGCAGAAGGTCTTTCACGTTTCTCCGTTCATGCCTCTGGACATGCAGTATGGCTGGAGGCTGACGGAGCCGGAACGGAAGCTGACGGTCCATATAGATAACTATCGAGAAAACGAAAAAGTGTTTGATGTCACGATGCAACTGGAACGACGGGAAATCTCGACCGGGAATCTGTGGCGGGTCCTGCTGGGGTATCCGCTGATGACCTGGTACGTATTTGCAGCCATCTACTGGCAGGCGTTTCGCCTGTGGTGGAAACGGGTTCCCTTCTATTCACATCCCCGACATCAACAGTCTACCGACCCCCGGTTAACCGGTTCCGAACCCAACGCGAGGACATCATGAGTACGTTAAATGAATCCCCTCAACTGACCTGGAATACGTCCGCACCGGCAGGAATACTGGACAGTACCTGTCGCACACTGCTGCTGAAAAAACTGCAGTCTCTGCAGCACGGTCAGATTACCCTGATCGACGGCACAGGGGAATTCCATTTTGGTGATCCCGCTGCCGGTTTGAGTTCCGTGGTGCTGGTACAGCATCCCCGCTTTTATCGTCGGGCAGTCCTTGAAGGGGGACTGGGAATCGCACAGTCGCTGATCGACGGGGACTGGTCCTGTCATAACCTGACCGCGCTGGTGCGGATCTTCATTCGCAATCTGGAAGTCACCGATCGCTTCGAAAGTGGACTCGCCTGGTTCCGTCAGTCTGCGGCCCGGGCGGGGCACTGGTTGCGGCGGAATACGAGAATCGGTGCGGCCCGTAACATTCACGCCCATTACGATCTGGGGAACGACTTTTACCGCCTGTTTCTGGATGAAACCATGAGCTACTCCTGCGGCGTTTTTGAGCAGGAGACGGATACGATGCAGGAAGCGTCACTCAACAAACTGGATCGCGTCTGCCGGAATCTCAATCTGAAACCGGGCGATCATCTGCTGGAGATTGGCACCGGTTGGGGAGGATTGGCCGTGCACGCCGCCCAGTATTACGGCTGTCGAGTCACGACCACCACCATTTCCCGGGAGCAATACAATCTGGCTGCCGAGCGGGTGGATGCCGCTGGTCTGACCGATCGTGTGACTCTGCTCTTAAAAGATTATCGCGATCTGGAAGGAGAATACGACAAGCTGGTCTCCATCGAAATGATCGAAGCGGTGGGAGCCGAGTTCTTCGAGACCTACTTCCAGAAATGCTGTCAGCTGCTCAAACCGGATGGAATGATGTTACTGCAGGGGATCGTGATCAAGGATCAGCGGTTTCAGGAATATCTGAAGAGTGTTGACTTCATTCGTCGTTACATTTTTCCGGGGGGCTGCCTCCCCTCTGTAGCGGCGATGCTGGAGACCACATCTCGCGTGACCGATTTTCGCCTGCTGCAGCTGGAAGACATCGCGCCCCATTACGCGCAGACGCTCCGCTGCTGGCGGGAAGCCTTTCATCGGCGGATTGATGAGGTCCGAGCCCAAGGCTATTCCGAGTCGTTTATCCGCATGTGGGACTATTATTTCTGTTACTGCGAAGCCGCCTTTGAAGAGCGTCAGTGCAACACGGTACAGATGCTGCTGGCCAAACCGGCCTGTCGCTTTGATCCGGTGCGGCATCATGCGATTCGGAATCTTACCAGAGAAGCGGAAGAGGTGCTGGTTTGAATCCCTGGTCGATGATTCTGATCGGCGGTGCCGGCATGTCGGTCGTCATGACACTGCTCTGGCTGCTGCAGAAACGGACGGGAGATGCGGGCATCGTGGATGTCGCCTGGGGCATGGGAGTCGGCCTGATCAGTCTGTTCTTTGCCTGGGGGAGCCAGGACGGTGATCTCACGCGTCGAGTGATCGTTGCTGCATTGGCGCTGCTCTGGGCACTCCGACTGAGCGGTTATATTCTCTATCGCGTCCTGACCATGCCCGAAGATGGACGCTATCAGACTTTGAAAGAAAAGTGGGGCACTGCCGCCCAGGGAAAACTGTTCTGGTTTTATCAACTCCAGGCGATCGGGAGTCTGCTGTTTGCGCTGCCAATGCTGATCGCCGCCCGCAGCACGGCCCCCGTGGGTATCCTCGACTATCTGGGAATCGCGATCTGGCTGACGGCCATTACGGGCGAACTCATTGCCGACCGGCAGCTCTCCCGTTTTCGTCTGGACCCGAAACAGTGGGGGCAGGTCTGCCGCCGTGGTCTCTGGCACTATTCGCGTCATCCCAATTATTTCTTTGAATGGCTGCACTGGTGGGCTTACGTCTGTCTGGCGATCCAGGCTCCCTGGGGCTGGCTCACGATTCTGGGGCCGGTGCTGATGCTGCACTTTATTCTCAATGTCACGGGGATTCCTCCCACCGAAGCCCAGGCACTCCAGAGTCGTGGCGAAGCGTATCGCGAATATCAGCGCACCACCAGTGCTTTTTTCCCCTGGCCTCCCAAAACGAAACAGGTGACAACATGAAAACCGATTTGCTGGTCAATCTGGCCATTGATTGTGTGGAACGGGGCTGGGTTCCCGATGTACTGGTCCGCAGTGCGATTCACAGACTGTGCAGCAAACGGCTCGACAGTCTGGATGGAGGAAGTCCGGAAGCGGATGCCGCGAATCGACGTGCATTTGTGGAAGCGGCTTTACAGAGTCCGATTGCCCTAGTTCCCGAGAAAGCCAACGAGCAACATTACGAGGTGCCTGCCGCCTTCTATGAGCAGGTTTTGGGTGCGCGGCGGAAATACAGCTGCTGTTACTGGCCTGAGGGCGTGACCACCCTGGATGACGCGGAAACCGCGGCCCTGGAAGAGACCTGCCGGCATGCAGGGCTGGAAGACGGGATGCAGATCCTGGAACTGGGTTGCGGCTGGGGCTCGTTGACCCTCTGGATTGCTGAGCATTATCCTCATTGTCGGATCACCGCTGTTTCCAATTCGCACTCCCAGCGGACCGCGATTGAGCAACTGGCGCAACAGCAGGGCTACGCGGACCGCGTGCACGTGATCACAGCGGACATGAACGACTTTGAGCCCGATCAAAAGTATGACCGCGTTGTCTCGGTGGAGATGTTCGAACATATGCGGAATTACGCCCGTTTATTGAATCGTATTTCGGACTGGCTGTTGGACGACGGGAAACTGTTCGTGCATATCTTCTGTCATCGCAAATATGTCTACGCATTCAGCGATCAGAACGCCGACGACTGGATGGCCCGGCACTTCTTTACCGGCGGCATCATGCCCGCCGACGACTGGTTTTCGCACTTCCGGGAAGACATGCAGGTCGAGCAGCAGTGGCGCTGGAATGGCCGCCATTACCAGCAGACCTCCGAGGCCTGGCTGAAAAATCTCGATCAGCGCCGTGAACAGATTCTGCCTCTCCTCGCGGAGACCTATGGTGAGCGGCAGGCGCGACGCTGGTGGATGCGCTGGCGGCTCTTCTTCCTGGCAGTGGCGGAGCTGTTCGGCTATGACTCCGGAGAGGAGTGGTACGTCTCTCATTACCTGTTGAGTAAAGCGACCGTGAACTGTCATCACCAGGAAGCCTCGGGCAAATCGGCCACACATTCGCTGCTCTGATGCAGAGATGAAATTTTAATCAGTGAGATCTGACTTCTCTTTCAATTCGTCCCGGACTTGTGGCAGTTCACTCAGGCAGCGTTGCATCTCCTCGGAAAGCGTTTTGATCAATGCCTCAATGTTTTCCAGGTGATCTTCCTTGCCGGCCAGTTCGATCTCTTTTGACAGTTGCTGCAGGGACGTCGCGCACAAAATGCTCGTAGCGCCCTTCAGTGAATGTGCTGCTTCAGCGACGCCGAGGGCATTGTCCTGTTCCGCCTGCTTCCGAATCTGTGTCACCCGGTCTTCGCCCGTGGATTCCAGTTCGTCCAGTAGCGAATCGATCAGCTCCAGGTTGCCACTGCAGAGCTCAAGTAAAGATTCCGTATCAATGGCTCCCCGGTCAGGGACAGCGGTCTCTGTCTCTTCCGGTTTCGTTTGCTGGTGGCCGGCTTTGATTCCGTGCAACTTTTTCAGCAGTTTTTTGATCTGCGCTTTCTGTACCGGCTTGCTGAGATAGTCATCCATCCCCGCTTCCAGGCAACGCTCTCGATCCCCTTTGATCGCATTGGCGGTGATCGCGATGATGGGCAGGTGATCGTCCAGTTCCCCCTCCTGTTCCAGCTGACGAATTCTCCGGGTGGCTTCCAGACCATCCAGTTCCGGCATCTGACAGTCCATCAGAACCAGATCATAGTCGTGATTCAGTACCGCTTCGATTGCTTCCAGTCCATTCACCGCAGTATGGCAGAGGCAGCCGAACTGCTTCATCATCTCAGTCACGTACATCTGGTTAATCGTGTTATCTTCGGCCAGCAGGACCATAGTCGCTGGCAGAATGACCTGGTTTTCATCGGATTGTGCTGGTGGAGTCCGCTGAGGTTGGGGCAGGGAGTGTTGCTGGTTGAGCAGGTTGCAGACGACCTCGTACAGCTTGTGACGCAGCAGCGGTTTGTGCACCAGGGCATCGACGCCCGATTCTTCCAGGTCGCTCTGGCTCAACAGGGTTTCTGGTGAACGGGAGATTAAAACCACTTTCGGTCCCGATCCTTTCAATTCCCGGGCCAGTACCAGCCCGCTCAAGTCAGGCAGATCGAGGTCGGTCAACACCAGGTCGATGGTCTGTTCGTTGTCGTGAGCCCGTTCGAGAATGGAAAGCGCCTCCGCAACAGTACTGGCGGTTTCAACTGCCAGTTCCCATTCCCGGGTGAAATTCTGCAGGATCTGCAGGCATTTCTGATTATCATCCACAATCAGCGCCCGCCGACCGGCCAGCGGTGAGCGGATGGGCAGAGCCACAGATGTGGGAGAAATGGAGTCAAACGGAATTTCGAACCAGAATGTCGAACCGGCCCCCTCCTGGCTTTCGATACCGATCGAACCTCCCATCAGTTCGACCAGGTTGCGGGAAATGACCAGCCCCAGTCCGCTGCCTCCGTCGTTGCGCGTGGTCGAGGCATCGACCTGCGTGAACGACTGAAACAGGCGGTTCAGCTTGTCTTGGGAGATCCCGATGCCGGTATCACTCACGGTGAAGCGAATCGTAATCTGTTCGGCGCTCTGGTCAACGGCTTCCGTACGGACTGAAACTTCACCCGCTTCCGTAAATTTGATCGCATTGCCGACCAGGTTGACCAGCACCTGGCGCAGCCGGTAACTGTCTCCCTTGAGGATCAGCCGTGTAGCCGGATCGATGGCGCAAGGGAGCTCCAGGTTTTTCTCGGAAGCCCGCCAGACCATCGTACTCATGGTGTCCATGACCAGTTTTTCAAGGTCGAAGTTGTGCAGGTCCAGATCCAGTTTGCCCGCTTCAATTTTGGAGAAATCGAGAATATCGTTGATCAGGTTCAGCAGTGACTCGCCACTGTTACGGCAGGCATTGACGAATTCCTGTTGCTGTTGGCTCAGGCTGGTGCCCGCCAGCAGTTCCGTCATGCCGATCACCCCGTTGAGCGGCGTTCTGAGCTCGTGGCTCATGTTCGCCAGGAATTCACTCTTGGCCTGGCTCGCTTCTTCTGCGGCCTGTTTCGCCACTTTCAGCTTTTCTTCAGTCTCTTTTTGCGCGGTCGCATCCAGCACAAAGCAGAGGCAGAGATCTTCCGCTTCATCCAGGCGCGTCATCCCCAGGACCACGGGGACCCGGCTACCGTCTTTACGGAAGTATTCTTTTTCGATCGGTTTCGCGGCGCCGGTTTCCAGCATTTCCTGCAGGACTTCCCGGTCGCGCTGCTGCCATTCTTCGGGCGTCAGTTCCTGGCAGTTTATCAGGCCCTCCTCCAGGTCTGCATTAGAATAACCCAGGATCCGCAGCAGTTCGTCGTTGGCCTGTTCGACACGACCGTCAAATCGGCAGGTCATGATCCCCAGAATGTCGGCCTGTCTCAGTTTACTGAACTGGGAATTTGCGATTCTCAATGCGAGTTCGGACTGTTTTCGTGCGGTGACATCCACCTGGGTGGCGATGAAATTCAGCAGGATATCATCGTCGTCCAGCACCGGGTCAATCTTGAGTTCAATCCAGTATTCGCGGCCATCCCGATCATAATTCACAATCTCTGTGGCGATGCTTTCCTTACGCTGCAGATGTGCCTTGATGCTGGCGATGGTCTCTGAACAAGTCTCCGGCCCCTGCAGGATTTCACAGAGATGCCGTTCCATGACTTCATTCAGCGAATAACCGGTCAGGCTCGTAAACGCATCATTGACCCATTCGATGTATCCCTGGGCGTCGGAAATGATGACCGAATGCTTGGTCTTGCTGGCGACCAGCGACAGTTTCTTGACCTTCTGATGATACATCTGCAGGGCTTTTTCCGCTTCTTTGCGTCCCTGGATGTTCTCGATGAGGAAGATAAAGTGCCTTGGTTCCCCGGTCGGCAGACGGACCAGCGAGACGGTCATGTTCGTCCAGACGACGGTCTGTTCGCAAGTCAGATAACGTTTTTCGACGGAATAGGAGTCGATCTCCCCCGCCAGCAGTTTTTCGGTGTTTTTCAGATCGGTTTCCAGGTCGTCGGGGTGTGTGAGTTCCTGCCAGTTTCGTTCCAGCAGTTCCTGGTTCTCATAACCGAGGATCTCGCAGAGTCCATGATTGACCCGCAGCCAGCGGCCATCGGGAGACACGTGTGCGATTCCCATCGCGACCTGCTCAAAGGTGCTGCGGAAATTCTGTTCGCTTTCGGAGAGGGCATTTTTCTGGAGTTGTTTTTCCGTGTAATCATGGCAGACACCGACAAATAATCTGGGTTTGCCGTTATCACCATAGATGGCATGCCCATGTGCATAGATGTAATGTACGGTTCCGTTCCGATGAATGATGCGATATTCACAACTGTAGGAAGTGCCGGTTTCAACACTCTTGTTAAAGGTGATTTCCACCCGCTCGCGATCATCAGGATGAAGCCGTTTGCTGAAATCTTCAAAACAGAGGTCTGTTTCTGAAGGATCGACGTCAAAAATCTCCCGGGTTCGCCGGTCCCACTGCAGGTTGTCGGTTTTCAGATCCAGTTCCCAGACGCCGATCTGTCCTGCTTCCAGGGCGAAGTCGAGCCGCTCCTGGCTGTGCTGCAGTTCTTTGGCGAGCAATGCCGCGGAGGGCAGTTTGAGTGCTTCTGGGATCAGGCGGATTAAAACAAAGACCGTGATCCAGGAGACAATCGCGGTGCAGGCCTTGATCAGACCGGCAAAGCGATAAACGGGCCACCAGAAGATCCCTGCTTCAATTAAGTGTCCAAAGCCGCAGAACAGGATGAAGGCCGCAAACAGCCAGATGATGCGCGGAAAGGGCAGATCCTTCCGCTGTAACAGAAAGTACAGCAGCATCACCGGAATTGTAAAATAGGCGCCGAAGATGGCGATATCAGACAGGATATGCAGCCAGCCCACATCGGTGGACCAGGTGCCACAATACCAGCGCTGCGGAAAATCGTTTGTGTCAAACAGTTTCGCGAAGAACGTTGCCGGCCCTTCGGCCTGGAGTTCCGGTTTCGCAGTCTTCAGTGCGCAATGACCTCCTGGGCAGCCCTGTGCGGGAGCTGCGGACGCTGTGTCTGCCGCATTCGTTGAGCCGACAAGCCCTGACAACAGCAAACACAACAGGCAGGCAATCCAGATTCCTCTGGCGCGAACTTTCAGTACCGTTTCCGAGCGCATATTCTGATCTCATACTGTAAAGAAAAGAGCCGACGATTCTGTGGTGCGATTCAGAATCGGTGCGGGCAGGTGATCGTATCCCCACGGGACGCATCAACCACCATTGAAACCTAGGTCAGGTTTTTCGAGGTTGAGTGAAAAACCGCAGGCTTCCCCCCAGTTGCAGGGAGATTCCTCACTGCGCTACAGGCGGTAGAATCGTTATGAGTGTCAGGAAGGGGAGATCGGGTAAAAACAGGCAGTGAAATCCGGAGAGGTGTGCCAGCAGCCTGATTGAATCGGGATTGAAGCTGCGAAACTGTGGTGCAGATTATTCGGATGCCTCTTCCAATGTGCGATCATTAATCCGGTCTGCTTCTTCAATCAGCCTCTGTTTTATACCTTTAATTTGCTGGTTGAATGATTTCATCAGCGCCGGATCGTGTTTGATCTCTGATTGGATGCGTTCCACTTCCTGCACGGGCTGCAGCAGGTTGAGCAGGGCTTGAGAGCGTTTCTGGTGATCCCGGTTCTCCGCATGGATCACGGAGGGAAAGGCAGCCAGGTAAACTATCGTCAGGGCCAGCAGGGCGATCAGGCTGGAACGACTCAGCAGGCGAACACCCGCCTGCCAGTTCTGTGGATGTGGGCTGATTTCTGTAGAACCAGGTTGAGGATTGTTTGGGCAGCGTGACCAGCGCAGGAGAGACCAGCTGAGCAGAATCGACAGAGACAGCAGAACGGCGAAACCCTCGCCATGTCGGGCAGTCCATTGCGGGTAGATCCAGATCCACGCGGGGACCTGTTTCTGCGGTTGCCTGTTCCAAGCGGCCAGCATGCGAAAGGGATTTTCATCAGCCACGGAAACGTCACGGCCGAACCAGGTATGCATTTCCGCGGGATTCAGGCTGGCTTGAAAGACTTCTGCACCCGCTGGAAAGACGAGCAGCGTCATCAATAACACGAGACCACTGACAGTCAGCTTGCGATGTGTAGACCGCCCGGAGGAACGTATAAAACGAATCACAATGAAGACCGCAGTTCCATAAAGAGCGACGAGCAGCAACGAAACCGGGATGAGCAGCGCCAGGGAAGTGTGGATCCAGTTCTGTTCCACGAATGCCAGCAGGGACGCGAATTGAAAATAGATCAGGACGGGAGCCGCCAGGACCAGTAGCAATGAAGTCAGCTGCTGCCAGGTAAGGTTCTCTCGCTTGTGGAGCAGCCGCAGAGAAACCGTAAATACCAGAATCAGACCGACCCAGCAGAGGACCAGCAGCAGGACGTTCCAAACGGGTTCCGAGACCACATCAGCCGGGATCACACCCCAGATAAACAGGCTCAAACTCACTCCAGAGAACCAGGCAATCAGGGTTCTCCACCAGCCTGGTCGAGGCGCAGGGCTGTCAGCCGGTTGACCTGTCAGGCGAGCTGTCAAAATCAGCAACAGCGACAGCGGAAGCAGAAACAAGATGAAAGGTTCACAGAGTCCCGTCAGCGCTGCTGCAAGGGATGCTTCACCAGCAGGCTGCGCCTTTCGCCGTTGATGATAACGGTCCAGGGCTTCCATAAAGATTTTTTCCCGCAGCCAGGCCTGTTGCAGGTCCTGCTTGAGTTCTGCTGTTTTCGCGGGTGTGAACGACTCAGGATGCACCTGCAGCACCATGAATAATTGTCCCAGTCCCGATGTGCGTAAGCTGTATTTGAAGAACGTCTGCTCATAGAAATTCTGTGGCCCCGTTAATTGCTCTGAGATCCGCAGCAGATGACCTGCATTTTTTATCACCGTATCATACTTCTGATGTTGCAGATCTGATTCGCAGGCATAGATCAGCCAGCGTTGTAGTTGAGCGACGAAACTGATAGCGGGGTAAGAGGCATTCCTCTCTTCTGCCGCTTTAAGCTGGTCTTCCAGGGGCAGCGATGTCTGTTTTAAAAATGCCAGTGTGGCCGACCAGGTGCTCGTGCCGACATCCAGGGTCGTTTTTTTCAACCCCGCCTGCAGTCGTTGCTCAGCTTGCGCGTAGATCTGTGGGTCGGTGATTTTCAGGGTCAGTTGATATTCCTCGTCCCACTCCGGTTCGGCTGACAGCTGGTAGAACTGCAGCGCCGCCAGATAGTCATAGAGGGCATTTTCCGGATCGTGGGCCGCACCTTCTTCCAGCACCTGCAGCCAGTCCTCAGGATAGGGCTCTCGTTCTGATTCTTTACGGGTCGCAAACAGCAGCAATGCGCGCTGTCTCCAGAATTCCACATTCTCAGGAGCCAGGCGTGTGGCGATGGCCGCCTGTTCCAGACAGGCAGCACGGCCGAGTGACTGATATTCCGCCTGGGATTGATCGAATGTATTAACAATTTCCTTTGACCGTTCCTGCAGGTCCTGGCTGGATGTGATATTTCGTTTCAGGAATCCATACTGTGGTTCGGCCAGCATCCAGGCTGCTCCCAGCGCGACCTGGGGATCGGTCTGTGTCGCCGGGATCCTGTTGACCTGATCCAGCCAGAATTGCGCCTGAACCGGAGGAGGTTCCTCACCGATCGATGTCGTCCGGCCCAGTTGGCGCAGCACCTGGTCTTCCCAGTCATTCCGGAGCGACCGCCAGCCGGCAGGGGAACTGCTGACAACCAGGATCAGACGCAGGCTGAGCAAGACCAGCAGTCCGAGTAGTAGCAGCCGGGGCCAGTCTGATTTCAGATGCCTGATTGTTTCCGCCGAAAGAGATTGCATACCTGTGGTGAAACGTAAGTTACAGCAGCCAGGATCAAGTAGTTTTCACTATTCGTCCCGCGTTTCCAGAATTTCTTCGATCAGTTGCAGTTTCTGCTGCTGGTATTGGAGCACGCGCCAGTCGCCATAGATTCCCAGCAGCGAGATCGGGATCACGATCAGCGCACAGACGGCAATCCAGAGCGGCAGCCAGTCAAACAGCAGGTGCAGGCTGAACAGTCCCAGGGCCAGCAGGGTCGTGATCAGATGCGCGCGGACGCGCAGTTTCTGGATGCGGACGTTTTTCCTGATCTGTGGCGCCACACGAGCCGGGTTCTTGCCGGCCAGCTCCTGCTGAATGTCGATTTCCATCGGAATCAGGTTGCCTTCCCGGGAGCAGTGGAATGAGCGGCTTTCTCGTATCGGCACTGCATTCCCAGCAGCACAAAGCCGATCAGCGGGATCAGGATGTCGGTGTAAAAAATCAGCCCCGCATTCCCGGGGGCGAAGTTGTGTGCTGTGATCATCTGGTAGATGTGGCCGCCCGCAGCGCCCAGCAGGAACATCGAGGGACCCACGACCGCTGCGGCCCGCAGACCCAGACTGCCGCGGAATGCCAGGAAACCGACAACGGCGTAACCCAGGCTGGCGGTTCCTACTTCAAACTGAAACGGACTCTGCGCCCAGCCGATAAACCGGGCTGCAGTCTCGCCGAAAAACGAGTGCATGATGAAGTTGTAGAAAAAAGAACAGCCGATCGAAAACAGCAGGAAATATGAAAACAGTGCCTCCACCAGGATTGCTTTCGGCCGTGGTCGCGGTTTGCCCAGCAGGGCAATTCCGGAAACCAACAGACCCAGGATCAAAAAACTGAGCGTGAAATTTTCCATCACAAATTGAATCAGCTTACCCATAGATCACTCTCTGTTGCAGGAAGTTATGATAATAACGTTAGTTTACATCGTCACAGCATTTATACAGTTGTTATCTATCGGCCGTTCCATTAGGGTTGCTAACCATCTGCCGAGTTTTTGAGAAATCAAAAGGGTTCAGCCCCGGAATCGACCGGTGGTCATGTGGCGTAAATCTAATTAGAACAGTCACTTGAGTATATCATACTTTATTACATCGAAATTCGAAGAGGAAACGACGAGGAAGCCCCCCGAGTTTGTTGAACGCGTGTTGTCAGCAGTTCTGCCACGCGTGTGAGAGCTCGCACAACAGGGGGGAACATACAATATGACAAACAGTGTAGTCTGTAAATTTGGCGGGAGTTCCGTAGCGAACGCATCGCAAATTGAAAAAATCCGTCGCATTGTCGCTGACAATCCCCAACGACGGTTTGTGGTGGTCTCGGCACCAGGCCGGGTCCAAAAAGCCGAAGAGAAAATCACCGATCATCTGCTCAATATCGCGACCAAAGGGCAACACTTTCGGGACTGCCGTAAAACGATCAGCGCGAAGGAAAGCAAACAGGCCGTCATCGACCGCTTCAGCGGGATTATCGCCGACCTGGAGATCGACGGCAAGGCCTTGCTCGCCTCGCTGAAACAGGATCTCGAACCCGATCTCGAAGGGGATCGCCGGATTGCCTTTCTGGCCTCCCGGGGCGAACATTATAACGCCCGCATCATCGCCGCTTACTTTCAGCGGAAAGGCATGCAGGCCCGCGCCTGTCTCCCCGAAGAGTTCGGCTTCCTGGTCACCGACAGTTACCTCGATGCCAAAGTCGAAGAGCCTGCCTACGAAAATATCGCGGCCCTGGACCAGGAAGAGAGCGACATGGTCACCGTCATTCCCGGTTTCTACGGCGTGACCGATCAGGGAGAGATCGCCGTCTTTTCCCGCGGCGGTTCCGATCTGACCGGGGGCGAAATCGCTTACGCGATCGATGGCGACAAATATGAAAACTGGACCGACGTGAGCGGCGTGCTCGAATCGGACCCCCGCATCATCTCAGCGGCCCGGGCCATTCCCCGCCTGACGTTCAAAGAGATCCGTCTGCTCTCCTCCAAGGGAGTGAATGTCTTTCACCTCGATGCGATGCTCAACTGTCGCAAGCGGAAAATTCCGATTCATGTCCGTAATACAAATCACCCGGAAGCCGCGGGTACGCAGATTCTCAACGAGCGTGTGCCGGAAGAGGGCGTGGTCGGTATCGCACGGCTGGATAACATGGCCTACATCTACCTGGAAAAGGACATGCTCTGCGAAGAGGTTGGCTTCACCGCAACGCTGCTGACCATCTTCCAGAGCTACGGGATCAACACCTACCATTATCCGACTGATAAAGATGACATTGCCGTACTGGTCAAACAGGACGACCTCAAAGGGAGCATCAACGATCTGCGGCGGGCGATTGAAAAACAGCTCAAGCCCGATTTCATGGACGTGGTCTACAATCTTTCAATCATCACACCTGTCGGCCTGGGGCTCAAACGCAACTCCTATCCACTGGTCGATGCAATCAACGCACTGGGCGAGCACCATATTCCGATCGAAATGATCGACCAGAGTCCCTCACAGATCTGTTTCCATATCGGCGTCAGCCAGGCCGTAGCCGACGATGCCTTGAACATTCTGTATCGCGTACTGATCAGCGATACCCGCGCGTGACGCCGGTCTGACTGCTTCAGAATCCGGGAGGGAACTGTCCCGCAAGGGCTTCCGCCACCAGTTCATTCAGTGACTGGTCGTTGAACTCATACCGCAGGCGGCCTGCAAAGGCCCGCGCTTCGGGAGTGCGATCGTTGTGGATTAACAGGGCAATGAGCACAGCGAATTGCTGGCACATTCCCAGGCAGAGCACCCCATGCTCCCCAAAATGGAATCGGGATTGTGATCTGAGACCTTGAGGCAGATTTGTGTGGGAGGGACGCTGCTGCATCAGATCCAGGGCTGTTAAATGGACTTCCAGAGTGTGCAGGGGATCAATATATTTCCCGCATATCTGATACTCACCCGCGCGAATCAACGGTGATTCTGCACGCGGATAACATTTGAAGGCCAGCTCAGGATCTCGCTCATCCAGACAGAGAAACAGGGAGACTGTCTGTTGAGTTTCCTCCAGTTTTCGATTGATGCTGGCCAATTCCGCAAACTCATCGACGTCACCCTCTCCGCTCAGTAGTTTTGTTTTTGCCAGATCGCGAAATTCTTTGAGCTTTTGCAGAGCAGGGGGATATTCGGCTCCCAGTTCCACCCATTTTCTCAATACGGATGATCGACGAATTTCAGGTAACGATTCATTCTGATGGAACCAGACATGCTTGGCCAGCGCTGCCGAATACCGACCCGCACGCCGGTCTGTCTGAGCTTCCCTGAGAACTTCCCGCGACGACAAATGGTCGGGAGGCTGCCAGTTCTCGAAATCATCTGCGGAAGCGTCGGTCATGCTCTGGTTCCTCGCATTGCAGGTCAGGGTTCTACCTGGATCAGTTTACCATAAATCGACTGAAACGTAATCCAGCCATTGATCCGGCCGGTGTTATTGCCGATCTGAAAGCGTTTGCCCTGAATGGCCTTGATCAGATGCAGGTACTGACTGCCATTAACTTTACTGAGCACGATGTCTCCCTTCTGGAGTTTATCTTCCTCAACGGGGGCGACGGTGCAGAGCTGCCCGGATTCGATTTTCCTTTTCATGGAATTCCCCCGCGGACGAAAAGAGACGGTTTCGCCTGCCTGCAGTTGTGCAATGTAGTGTGTGGCCCAGCCGATGGGAGGCTCTCCTTTTTAACAGCCTGGTCTACAGGTCAGTCACCGCTTCCAGGTGGAACTGTGATCGATCTGCTTTTTCTGATGCGTCCCCGGTCTGGTGTTCCGAGACCATCAATCCATTGGACAATTTTAATGAGCTCCGGTTCGCTCAGGCAATGAAAATCAAACTGCACCCGGATGGAGAGGTGGTCGCGCCACTGTGTGCGGAGATAGTGCATGCGTCCTGCAGGCTGACTTTCCAAGGTGATCAGCAGCAGGTCGGTTCCATTGTGAACCCAGAAATCAAACTCGTCTCCGGTTTCAATCCGGTCCGGAATCTGGTGTACTGGTTCGATTCTCAAGCGTCCTGCCTGAATTTCTCCTGCGCCATAAACGCGGCTGAATCTTCGCCACTCTTTTTTTCGGATCCGCGCTCGGACGCTCATCTGTTTCTCTTTGACTCTCACTCTTGGAATTACGTTGCAGGTTGCTGAGTTCAATAGACCGGTTGCACGTTCTCTGCGATTTCAATGCCGCCATCAGAAATGATGGTGACGTCGGCCTTTTCGTCATAGATGACGTAGTGACCGTCGGCGTTGAGTTTCACCTCCAGGTGTGCAGGAGACCATTCCACCGGACCACAGATATGGACCGGGCTGAATGTGAGGTGTAGATTCCCTTTTACGCCAGACTTTTCCACTCGGATGGTGAGACTGCGGTGGCTGTCCGTGAGATCGTAAAACCGGGCGCGACCGCCGTGCCAGCGATGCAGCAGGGTCGGAAAGTGCCGCAGGATACGATGGGATCGGAGTGATGCGTTGTCAAATTTCGTATCAGGAAGTGTCATAGATCGTGTTGCTAATACGGCCACGAAGTCGGTACTTCCCCGGTCAGAGCAGAATCGAGTGCTTTGTGGAACTCGGCGTTTTTCCACTCCTGGCGGGCCTGGTCGGCGATGGTACGGGCTTCTTCGGCCCGATCATTGACTACCAGCAGTGCGACCAGAATCGTGGTGTCATTGGTAAATTTTTTATCTGAAAATTCCAGGATTCGAGGCCCGATCCGTGGGTTCTTGGCCAGCCTTTGATTGACTTGTCTGCTCTGGATCATCATTCGATAGGATTTTTCCGGTTCCAGATACTGACCACAAACCTGATATTCTCTGGCTTTAAGCAGAGCCGGTTCGGCGAGCAGAAACACTTTCTTTGCCATGGGGGGCTGCTGCTGATGAAGAAGCAGGAATGTGTCTTTCGTCCGCGTATCTTCGTCCAGAGTCCGATTCAGTGCTGCCAGATCCTGAAAGGATTGCCAGATATTTTTTCCATCGAGTACATGTCGCGAAGCCTCGTCTCGTGTTTCTTTAAGTTTTTTGAGAGCCGGCGGATAGACTTCAGACAGATTTTTCCAGTAGCTCAGCGCGAAAGAGAGTCGCACACCACTCAGACCGGGTTGATATTTCAATGCGTTTTCATAAAACCAGACATGTTTCGCCAGTGCCGTTTCATATTCTTTTGCTTGAACATCATTGCGAATGCTGTTCAGAATCGCCTGCGGATCAGGATCTTCAGGTG
The DNA here is from genome assembly GCF_007748155.1 of Gimesia panareensis. Lineage (GTDB taxonomy): Bacteria > Planctomycetota > Planctomycetia > Planctomycetales > Planctomycetaceae > Gimesia > Gimesia panareensis. The sequence goes on along the minus strand of NZ_CP037421.1, from coordinate 4,018,066 downwards.
GCTGCCAGTCTTCAGTAAAGGCGGGTAAGGGGATCAGGCACAGTAAAGCGAATAAGCAGGATTTCATGGGCAACCTCGAGCTGAAAGAGAACTTAATCATGGGATGGTGTGCCTGCGTCAGCTTTGATTATATCGCCTGGGCAAATAATTGACATTACCAACTGCAATGAATCTAATGTTTCAGGGCCCCACCGCAAACTTCTGTATCCGGTGGTTATAGGCATCCACCACATACAGGTCCCCGTGGCTGTCGAACGCCATTCCGTGTGGGGCGTAGAACTCGCCCGGAGCAGTCCCTTGTTTTTCGCCACAGCTGCGGAGATACTTTCCTGCTGGTGAAAACTGTTGTACGCGGCCGCTGACGGCGGAGATCCAGAGACGATCTTTCTGATCGACGCAGACCGCGATCGGTCCGGTGAGACTTTTTACCGGCTTGCCGTCAAAGCCGCTGAAATAACCGCCCAGTCCGCCCGGAGTGTCGGCGTCGGTTCCCCAGTGCTGGAGCAGCTTTCCTTCCGCTGTAAACTGCTGGACGCGGCAGTTGGCCCCTTCGGTTGTCCAGAGGTTCCCTTTGGAATCAAAGGCGAGAAACTGTGGACCGCCGACCCGGGAGTTGGGAGATCCCTTGCCCCCGAACTCGCCCGGCTGACTGCCATGCTTGCCCCACTCAAACAGGAACTGGCCCGTCGGATCAAAGACCTGTACCCGGTGGTTGGTCTGGTCGGCGACATAGATGCGGCCATTGTCAGCCACTGCAATACCTCCCGGGCAGTTGAATTCCCCCGGTCCTTTCCCCGGCTTCCCCCATTGGCGAATGAGCTTACCTTGAGGTGAATAGATCGAAATTCGATCGCCGATTTTGTGTTTGCTCGATCCCGAAGCCAGGATGTGCGAGAGCACCAGATTCCCCTGTTTGTCGAACGCGAGACCGCCCGGATTGGGAAGGACGGGAAACTGCGCCAGCAGCTTGCCTGCGCGATCGAATTTCTGCACGCGATCATTCAGGTGATCGGTCACAAATATTTCATCGCCAGCGTTAATCGCTATATCAATCGGAAAATGGAACTCGCCCGGCTGGTCTCCCTGCTGCCCCCAGGTTTTCAGGAACCGGATCGGAGCGGGTTCTGCTGCGATGGTGACTGACTGATCTGAGAGACCAGATGCTGCCAAGAGACACAGGCAACAGAGTAGCCCGTTTCTCAGCATTCGCTTTTTTAATGGACCAGGCAATTCAGATTCCTTTCAGGTCAGTAAAAGGGACAGAGAATAATACGATCATACATGACTGAGTTTGTTCAATCAAAGAGATTCAGGGACCGCTGAATTTCCCGTAAATAATTGTGACGTGAAGTGGCCAGCAGGTATAGAATAGAAACAGATCTGAATTTTTCTGCTGAGAGAAATGAGAATGTCGAACGCCGAATCTGCCTCGAACAAAGAACCGGAGTTTTCCCGCCGCAGCGCATTGGGCGCAGTGCTTGTCAGCACATTGGCAGCGCTGCGCAGCTGGTGGCGTGGTACTCCGGTTCAGGCGGGGCTTTCTGCGCTACCGGAACACGTGACTCCTCAGACACAGGCAGCCATCGAAGGCGGCTTGAAATGGCTCGCGTCCCGGCAGGTGGCAGACGGCGGATTTGGCAGCCGGGGTTCGTATGCGCGAAACGTAGGAGTCTGCGCACTGGCGGGGACGGCGTTTCTGGCACATCGCGGCATGATTGGCCCGTATCGTCGCGCGATTCAGGAGTGCATTCGTTATCTGCTCGGTCGGGCGCAGGAGAACGGATTCATCGTCGAAGCAGAGGTCCGCACGCACGCGACGCTGTATGGTCACGGGTACGCAACGATGTTCCTGGGACAGGTCTTCGGCGAGTCATACGATCCGCGCGTTCGTGACGCGTTGAAAGCGGCGACACAGTTGGTTCTGAATCTGCAGGATGGGCAGGGGGGCTGGTGTTATACGTCCGACCCCCAGGACGCGGATGTGTCGATCACCACCTGTCAAATGCTGGCTTTGTTCTCAGCCCGGCAGGCGGGCATCGGCGTGCCGCGGGAAGCGATCGAGCGGAGTGTCGAATTTCTCAAGCGGGCCCAGAACGAGGATGGCGGCTTCCGTTATCGTCTGGACGATCCTCCCGAATCGCTGTTTCCCCGTTCGGCGGCCGCGGTGGTGGCACTCACCTGTGCCGGCCTGGGACAGGATCCCGCGGTGCAGCGCGGACGGGAATACCTTCAGCAGCCGCATCCTCCGCTGGAACTCTCCCCGGGCCAACTGGCCGAGTACCATTTTTACGGGCGTTTCTATGCGACGCACGCTGCCTGGCAGTCGGGAAAACCGGAATGGGATCGCTGGTATCCGATGGTCCGCGACGAACTGCTCTCGCAGCAGACGACCGGCGGCGCCTGGCACGACGCCAACATCGGCGATGAATATGCGACCGCGATGGCACTGCTTGTGCTGCAGTTTCCCTATGGAAACGTGCCCCTGCTGGCGATACGCTGAATGACAATCCTTCGAGATCGCCTCGTAAAGAAAACTCTTTAAAAGAGCTGAGCACGCAGATCGATGCTGTGCTCCGGGGCCTGGGTCAGAAACAGATTGTCGTGAAAGCGATCGACGAATCCCAGATTGACAGAATGCGCTGCGTAATACTGACCATCATACGATGAAAATCGACCATTGATTGAAAAGGCTCCGGTCTGGCTCAGCTTCAGACTGAACAGTGGGCGCGTGTAAGAGCCGCGGTCAGGCGCACCATGCTCCGTCCAGCTGTAGGTAAACAGGACCTCCAACTGGTCCGACTGCTGTTGAAACTGGAATGACCAGTATTGCTCCTCTGAGACGGGGAACTGTGTTGTCTGTTTCAATTGAAAGTCATTCCCTTCTTGAGCGATGACTTCATGTATTATTACCGGTGGGAGGGGGCGTGGTGCCTCAGGTAAGAGCAGCCTGTGCGGAACGGCGTTTCTTTGCTCCGCCTCAGGCATCCCTCGTGATTTTTTTGTCCAGAGTGTTGTAATATGTTGGATGATAATCATGGTTAGAATTTAATTCAGAGAATCCTCGTCTACGCTTCGTCCGTGAGCTCCGCATACGCCCACAGGTGTTGTCGAGTGATTTAGCGGGCGCCCAGATTCACCGTCGAAGAGGTAGACCGGTCTGGATAAAACGACGATAGCTCATTCAGTCTGGTTCCGGTATTTTTCGCGGGAGAGAGCGGACGCAGATCGTAGTCCTGAATCTGAAAGCGGCCTGCATTCTTCAATTGCGGATTGGCGCGAATGTCACCCGCTCCCCGGACCGCCTGTTGCGGAGTGCCGCCGTACCAGAGGTTGTGAGCGAACTCGATCTGGTCGACCGGACCTGCCACATCGGTCAGACGGGCGCGTCCGGTCTGCTGAAAGATGTTGTTCACGATGCGTGACTGCTGATGTCCCTGGTCGGCATCAATGTGGAGCAGGGGACCTGTCGAACCGCAGGCGGTATTGTGGGCGATCAATGTCTGCCGCAGACCGCCTCCCCGCTGATAGTTTCCGGAATAAATGGCATAGTAATTATTCACCAGGATATTTCCGACAAGCGTATTGTGTGAACTGAGATTGGTATAGCCGCCATAATTTTCATTGGCGATCTGAATACCGGAGGCGGGATGATTGAACCGGTAAAACTGACTCTTTCCGGTGGAATAGACCAGGTTGCGACTGACGAGCGTGTGCGTCGTGTTATCCAGATAGATGTTCACAGAAAAATTATCCGAAACGGTGTTGCCTGCGATGGTTCCTTTATCTGATAGATACAGGCCGATGCCTTCTCCGTAGCAGCGGGAGACCGTGTTGTTTCGGATCGTCACATGCTTCGACAGCCCGGCTCCGACGCCGAAACTCCAGCGCTGGTGCGGTTCGTTCTGATTCATCAGTACACAGTCGGTCACGGTGTTGCCTTCGAAGAGCAGGTCTCGCACGGGATCGTCGAGACGATTATAGCCGGCGTAGATGCCGCTGTTCTGACACTGCTCGATCCGGTTTCCGGAGATCGTGACGTGATGAATCCGGTTGCCGGGCCCCCAGAGCGAGATGCCGATTTTCTGTGCGTTGCGGATTGTCAGTCCCCGAATTTGAACATGATGCGCGAGGACATTAATCAGACTGGAGTCGGCTGGCGTGCTTCGTCCGTCGACAATCACCGTTTCACCCTGCATGGCCTGGAGCGTAATCAGGTTCCCTGTCGTTCCAGAATTAATCAGATTCAGAGGGCGGGATTGCGGATAGTTCCCTTTACGGACGATGACACTGTCACCGGGTCGGCGGGCGGAATTGAGACCGCGGGCAATGGTGCGAAACGGCTGATGCAGTGAGCCGGGGTTCTGATCGTTGCCCGTCGGAGCGACATAATAATCGGTGGCTGCCAGTTCGTCTGCTGACAGTAAACACAGAAGTGTTGCTACTATAATAAATGTCTGTAAGAGACCAGGTGCAGGCAAAACGCGAATCCTGTTTCAGAAGTGAGACTTCGTAGATGATGTGAATGATGTTTAGATTAATCTCCTGAAGTGAGAAAAACAATGAAAATCTGACGCATCCTGCGTTCAAGTCGCATTCGGATTCTCTCTCTGAAATGTATGATACATCCAGGTGTCGAGAGGCTTTGCTGTCGTTGTCTCTCTGTCAAATTCCTGTCGACGGTTTCATTAAACTTGAGAATCAACTCCGATGCAAATCTTAACTGACCAGAATACCGCTTTTGAACTGGAAGCCCTGAAGCCGGAAATCGCTTTTCTGCCGATCGGTGCCACGGAACAGCATTCGCGGCATCTGCCGCTCGCTACCGATACCCTCCTCGCGGATCAGCTTTCGACAGCGATCCTGGAACAGCTCGACTGGCCCGGCCATGTCTTCCTGCTGCCCACGCTGCCGGTCTCCTCGTCAGAAGAAAATACCGGCTATCGGGGAACCATCAGTTTCACGCCGCTGACGATGCGGTCTATCGTGCGGGATATCTGGGACTCGCTCACACGCGTCGGCATTCAGAAGCTGATCGTCTGCCCCTGGCATGGAGGGAATTTTATTCTCAAGCCGATCATTCGAGAATTGAATTGTGAGAAACAGCAGTGTCATCTGTTTTATCTCAATCCGTGGGAACAGGTGCCCGCAACTGTTTACGATCAGTTCGCGCATGGGTTTGAAGTGCACTGCGGCGATGTGGAAACGTCGCTGATGCTCGCGCTCAATCCTGAATATGTGAAAACAGAACGGATCGATAACCCGACGCCTCACTTTAAAGCACCCCTGCAGGACATGTGGTCGATGAGAACGCTCTCCGGCGGGGAAGGGCACACGGGCCATCCCACACAGGCGACTGCAGCTAAAGGGGAGATATTCAAGCAGGCGGTGATCGAGCACTCGGTGCGCTATCTGCAGGAATTACTGAAACTCTCGCAGCAGTATCCGAACTATTGAGATCATTTGCTTTGAGATTTTTGGAAGATGATTTCAAAAAAATGAAATACGAGGAAATAAATCGTGCTCCGCGCGCATCTGAAAAGATGTTGATATTTCTCAAAAAACAGCGAACCGTTTCTTTTGAGATGCATCTAAGTAGGCAGTCAGTACAACTGACAGACACGTTGGCTAATTTTTAATCACATTTAAAAACCGGAATTTCATCTTCAATGATTTCTTATTTGTGGACAATCAGTTTAAACGGCAAACCCGCAGGCGAACCCGAGGCCGGCCTCCCGGCTGAAGATACGCTCGCGCTGAATTTGCGTTGTTGACACCTGGTTGATCTACAGAACTCTGAAATCACCCGGTGTCATCAGGCAGCGGGTTTTTTTACGTCTCCATCCAACTGAATTTCAATTTTACAACAGTCAGGTGCCACTCCGTTCGCCCAGCGATCGCGGTACGCACACACCCTGGCCCGTTCAACTTCTGGTGAGGTTACCGGTCTTTCTAACCGGGTAGGTCGGGTTCGAATCCCACACGGGTCATTTTTCAATTGTTTAAGGAGCTTCCATCATGGTGAGTTTAACTCGTTCTAAACGCACGGCCCCAACTTCTTTTCGGGGTCGTGGTGTAACGGTTGCATTGCTGGCTTTTAACCTTGCAGGTGGGGGTTCGAATCCCTCCGGCCTCATTTTTGATTGAGAGGTATCACGCACCGGTCGTCTAAGTCGGGAAGATGCCGCCCGGTTGAGGGCGGAGATGGGGGTTCAATTCCCACCTGGTGCTCTCGTGTCAGAAAGAACGGAAACTGAAACAACAACAAATTTGCGCCCATGATGTAACGGTAGCCTACTGTCTTGCCATGGCGGAAGTGCGGGTTCGATTCCCGCTGGGTGCTCTTTTCAATCAGGGTGTGGGGAAGTCTGGTTAACCCGCGTGCCTTGGAAGCACGAGATCACTGGTTCGAATCCAGTCACCCTGACTCCGCTTTGAGCGGCTCAGTGTTAGAAAACTGATTTACTGCGGTGGTACTCGTGTTGGTACGGGTGGGCGACTGTTAATCGCTTTGACGCAGGTTCGATTCCTGCCACCGCAGCTTAATGAGACAACCATTCACGCCTCTGGTGTAACGGCAGCATGACCGGTTCCAACCCGGTTGATCGGGGTTCAAATCCCTGGGGGCGTGCTTAAAAAGGTGTCAGGAACCTTAAAAAAAGGGTCCTGACACCTTTAATCTGGCCTTTAACAACATGGCTCGGTAGGCAACTGGCAGACCACTTTGGCTTAGCCCCGTTGCCGGGTTTGTTTTGATCGATTTAATGCAGTGGAAAGGTGTTCGTCATTCGAGAAAATCAATTAAGAAACGCCTCTCACAAACGATGCTGTGGGTTCGAATCCCACTCGAGCTACTGAAATTCATTACGTCCTCGCGGAGTAGTCTGGAGTGCTCACCTGGTTGTCAACCAGGAGGTCGTGGGTTCAAATCCCACCGGGGACGCTTACAAATGGCACGGTATGCAAACTGGTAAAGCAACGAAACTTAAAATTTCGTGATTGTCTGCGGGTTCGACTCCCGCCCGTGCTACTGGAAAGAAGACACACGCGTTGGCTGGGCATTGGCGAGCCCAGGTGGCTGTAACCCACCCGCTTCCTGCTGTGGCGGTTCGACTCCGTCCCGACGCACTTTGAAAACCACCCGGCCAGGTGGCGGAACTGGTAGACGCGCGACTCTCAGAAAGTCGTTCCTTCAAGGAGTGCGAGTTCGACTCTCGCTCTGGCCACTTATTATTGACGCAGAGGGGCAGGTGCCCGGCCGACTCTCATAAGGTTGGAATACCCGGTTCGATTCCGGGCTCTGCTATTTACTTTTCCAGGGCTGGCATGTACCAAGGGCGGCGATGGACTTTTGCAAAGTCTATGTGATGGGTTCGATTCCCCTCCGGTCCACTGATGATAAGATCCTGTTATCAGGATATTTCAGAAATCGATGTAGTGATAAGGTGCACGATGCAGGAACAAGTCTGTCTGATTGGATTCGACGAACCCGAAATTTCCGTTTTGAAACAACGGATTTCAGGTCGCGTTATTGCGCATCCCTCTCTGCCCGGGTTTCGGGTTGAGGATGGGCTGTTGTACGTCGATAACGAACAGGGGGGCTGGCAGTCCCGCGTGGATCGTGTGATCTTTCACGGGATCTTCGAAGAGGATGCAGAACTGTTTGTGGCGCTCGCTCTGTGGGGTGGCCCCTGTTTTCCCGGACCGCTCGGTATGCTGGCCTGTCGCGATAAACATGCCTGCCTGGTTCGGGTTCTCTCGCAAACCCGCTTTCCCGGCAGGGGACGAGGTTACGTCCCCGCGGGAAGTGTGGTGAATCTGAAGACGGAGCAGGTGGCCAAGTGGGGCAACTGGCATTGTGGTGAGAATAAGGCGCGAATCCAGGGAGAGTGGTGCGCGGAATACAGCAGCACACTCGAACCCTTTTATCCAGGGGAAGCGGTCCGCGTCGTCCTCCTGGGAGAAGATGTCTTACAGATTCGTCTCGCGGGAGACGACTGGTTGAAATCAATCCACGATCCGTCAGCCGACTTCATGGAGGTTCACGCGGATCTGGCAGACGACACCCGGGCACTGGCCCGGTATTTCGATCTACCCGTGATTGCCAATGATTATATCGTTGGTGAAGACGGTACGAAGTACCTGCTGGAAGTGAATCATATTCCGAATGTCACCCGCTTCCCGCTGATCTGGGAACGGTATGTGGCACTGGTGACAGACTGGTGCGCTTCCGCATGAGTCTGTTTCAGAAATATTGAAAACTCCCCTCCCGACGGGAAACTGTCGGGGGGGAAGTTTCGAATGTGATCTGGTTAATGTACACTGTTGAGCTGAGCTGGTTTGTCTATTCAGAAAGCCACTCAGACAGAATTTTATTCCGGGGTAGTTCAAGGTTAGAACACTCGGCTTCAATCCGAGAGGGTGCTGGTTCAAGTCCAGCCCCCGGACCCTTTCTATAGCGATGTCACGATCATGCAAGACGAAAACCTGGAAGAAATGCCTGCACTGGAGATTAACCCCGGTTATGCCCTGGGACAGATCGCCAAAGCGTTAACCACTTGGGAAGAACATCCCGCCCCGGACATCTCCCGGCGTGCCAGGGAGAAGGTTGCGAAATGGGTTCAGGCGTATCAGGGGCTCGTATCTGGTGAGATTGAAGTCGGTTCACGCACACCCCTGGCAAATACTCCTGCCTGGGTGACGCTCGAAGTCGTTACGGGTGGATTTGCCACAGGAAATTATTCTGCAGGCGGGGCGATTCGCGATCACGAACAGCAACTGCAGCAAAAATTCTCGCTGCCGCAGGGAGACGACTTACGTCAGGCCCTGAACCTGTTTTGCCTGACCGAGCAGGGGCTTGCCTGGTTGTCCGGTCTGTTATCCACAGGCTGTTATCGGGTTGAAGTTCCTGAAGAGGGGGCATTACTGGTGGTTGCCTGGCTGCTGGAGCAGGGAAATGCGGCGCAGGCACGTGAACTGCTGGACGTGATCACTCCTTTTTTTGGAAAACTGCGTTTCTTTCCGGTTCCCGCTGCTCAGCCGCTAAGTTCCAGTTCTCGAGTCTGTCTGCAAACCGTGCAGGAGACACGACAGAACCTGCAGCTGGTACGACCCAACGAACGCATCCTGGCCCAACGCGAAGCGCTGACGGTCTGGACGCCGCTCTATGACCAGACGGTATCTCTGTTCCTGGAAACAATTGACGGAGAAGCTCCTTTCCTGAATCAGGAAGGCAAAGTGGCAGGGGGCTACCCGTTCGAGCGGATTCCCGAGGGGTGGACCGAGCGGGCGCGTCGCTTACTTGAAGAGTATGCAGCCCTGCGCAAGGTCCATCGTTTGTGCGGTAAGCCGGATCGGAAGAAAGAAATCTTTCCGCAGCTGCGCAGCTTTCTGGAACAGTTTCTGGCAGACGCTGGATCTCTGTCGGAACGGGATCGTGCACGGGTACGAAGTCTGCTGGCACGCTATGTCAACCGTCGCGGTACACCTGAGTCTACCCGCTGTCGCGAAATCCGCGACCGACAGGAACACCAGGCACAGACAGTGCATTACTATGACCTGACCCGTCTGCTGCTGGAGCGGCTCAAGCAGTACCCGCAGGAAAACGGTCTGGAAGATCTGATCGAAGTCGTGCAGCAAGCTTCAGCAGAGGAGTCACAACAGTATGGCATTCCAGCAGAAACGGAAGTGCCGGACTACTTACTGAGAAAGCTGGAACGTTGTCGGATCGATACGATTGAAGTGCTGGTTCGCAGTGGAGTGATCACATCTGGCGAGACTCTGGCGAAAGTTCTTCCCCAGATAACAGCACAATTGCGCGCCATGGGAATCCGCGATCCGAGTTTAAAGCAATTGTATTCTGCGGTTTACCAGTCATTCAGTCGTCGTCGGTCTTTACTGCTGTTGAACCTGGAGCATCAGGTGCGTCTGGAAGAACTTCCCTGGGTGACCGCCATGAATCAGTTCCGGGATGAGAATCTTTCGGATCAGGAAATCGCCCGGGAAACACTGCAGGAAGTTTGTACGCTGACATTACTGTCTTTTCCGCAGACAATCATACCCAATAAGCAGTTACAGGAAATACGATCTCTGGCGCGAGCAGCCAAAGTGGATCTGAAGCTGGTTGACGAAATTGCGGCTGACATTTTTATGGGCGTTTTTACTTCCAAGTATCTGGAAGCTGCGCGAGTCTCAGCGAAACTGTTATTGGGGACTTTGTATCAGATCTATTATGGACTGGATTATCAGGCGTTGTTAGATCTGCCGGTTACAGATGTGACTCGAGGGAGAGATCAGACTTTGATTCGGCTCTGTGAATCGCGCGCGGGTGTTCAATCCGGCTCGTGGAGCGTCGCCCTGAATGGCATGCTCATCGAGCAGCAGCAGATTATCACGACGCAAAATCTGGCAGTCCTGTTTGAATCACTGAATCTGGCTGAAACTCTGAGGCCGCACCTGTCCGAGATGGCTCGATGCTGCCTGCGGTGGATCGGTTCGCAGTTACATGTGAACTCTCCGTCTCGTCACGCGGCACTGATCGTCTGCAAAAATTCCGCTTATGCCTGGAGACAGATGATTTTCTATCTGTCATTTCTCCCGGAAGAGGAATTGCAGGAATTTCGTGTCTGGGCTGATTCGTGGTGGGAACAACAGTCCGATTCCATTCGGGGGCGATTTCAGCCAGCCATGGCAGGATTGAAACTGGCGCTGGATGGTAAGCCGCCAGGCACTGATCCGGAGGCACGCCTGTTTCTGGGCTGGTCGAATAAAGGTAACCGTACACCAGAACCATTGTAGGCGCAGGGTTTAGAATCTCGGGTTTCCTCACGTTTCCCATACAGGAGATCCCATGGTCCAAAACAATTCGAGTGAAACCGCCCAAGTCTGGGCAGACCGACTGGAGCGATTCGACCAGGCTGAAATCACCGTCGCGCAGTTCTGCCAAAACGGAAAACGTCTCAAAAGCGTCCTACTATTACTGGCGGCGGAAGGTCCGCGGCCGGCGGAAGATCCGCGGTACCACCAGGAGAGACCATCAACGGCTTCGCGACAGCACGTCTGCCCCTCCTCGACAGACGGGCAGAAAGCCGGCAGGCTTCCTGCCCGTCACGCTTGCAGCGTCCTCACCGGCCACTGTCATGGCCGTCGATCTGCCGGGCGGCATTCGCATTCGATTCGAGATCCCGTCCTGTAGCCAGGAGGCCCGCTCATGATGGGCTTGCCCAGCGGCACGCCCATCTACCTGTGCACCGAGCCGGTCGATTTTCGTAACGGCTTCGACGGTTTAACCGGCATTGTCACCGCGACGCTGGGTCAGAACGTCCTCAACGGTTCTCTATTCCTGTTTGTGAACCGCCGACGCGATCGTATCAAAGCCCTGTGGTGGGAGACCGGCGGACTGACGTTATGGTACCGGCGGCTTGAGCAAGGTACCGTTGAGCTGCCAACGCCCGAAGACGACAAAACCCACGTGACCATCGATTCGGTCGAACTGGCCATGTGGATCGCCGGCGTTTCGCTGAAGTCGTCCAGGCACAGAAGAAAGCGAATGACTGCGGTCTGAGTCGCAGCCTCATCAAAACATCCTTCGGCAAACCGGCCTGGCGAGAATCTATTTCGCGGGCCGGTTTTTGTTGGGATTTGCTTTTTTTATTGATCATCGGGTAGTGCGAAAAGTCCGAATTCTTATAATGCGTCCATCATGGCTGATGAATCACTTCCCCACGACATCCAAGACTGCCATCGCTTGATTGCGATGTTGCAAAGGCAAGTCGATGACGGGCAACAAACGATCAATCAACAAGCGACCCAGCTTTCACTCAAGGACAAGCTGGTCGAAGAACAGGCCCACTCGGTCTTGCAGCTCAAGGACAATCAGGACCAGCTCAATGAGAAAGTCACCGAGCTGAACCTGACGATCGAGAAACTTCTTAAACAACTCTACGGCCGTAAGAGCGAACGGCGAATCGACGGTGCCGGTCAGTTGCTGCTGGACCTGGGCGAGGAAGTCACGCCCGAAGTGGTCAGCGCGCTCGAAGAAGCGATCCGGCAAGCTGAACAAATTGCCCAGGACGCCGCTGAATCGAACCGAAAGTGCCAACCCAGGCGACCGCGACCCGACGACCGTAAATTCCCCGCCCACCTGCCGCGTTATGAGAAACTCGTTGACCTTCCCAAGGAACAACGCGAGGGATTGAAACTGATCGGCTACGATGAAGTCGAAACGCTTGAGTTGATCCGCAGTGAACTACGCGTGCGGGTGACCAGATATGCCAAGTACGCGCACCCAGCGGACAAAACCCAAGGCATCCTCAGTCCTGAGCGGCCGACCGGACTGGTCGAGGGCCATCGTTTCGATCCATCGATCGGTGTAGAAGTCGTGGCGGCGAAATACTTCTATCATCTCCCGTTTTACCGCCAGCAAGACCTGTTCGCCGGCAGTGGCTGGACCCCCAGTCGCAGCACGCTGCAAAACATCGAAGCGGGTGTTGAGTTTGCACTTCGTCCGCTGGCGGCGCACCTGCGCAGCTATCTGAAACAGGATCAAACGATCGGTTGCGACGACACCGGCGTGTTGTTGATTACTCCCGCCGCGATGCCGGATCTGTCCCGGCATCCCCGCGGGCAGCGGATCGGCGAGGTGCTGGAAACCGCGATCGCCGCCGGCAAGCCCAGCATCAACGCAAAGATGTGGGGCTATTACGCCTCGCGTCTTCCGGTGGTGGCGTTTGACTTCACGGTCAGTCGTCACCGGGACGGACCGGATGAAGTGCTCAGAGATTTCGCGGGCAACCTGATCGGAGATTGCTGGTCGGGTTTTCAGAAGATCGAGGTTCGAAGTGGCTCACGGATTACGTTCGCCGCGTGTTGGGCGCATGCGCGTCGTAAGATTGACGAGTGCCGCAGCGCGTTCCCGCTCCAGGTCGCTCAGCTCGAATCGTGGATTCGGATGCTCTACGACGTCGAGGACCAGATCCAGAGGCTCAATGCGTCCCAGCGGCTGGCCCGTCGCCGCCGCCTGTCGCGTCATGTACTGGGTCTGATCGAAGAGTACTTGTCCGGCGAAGAGATGTCGCCGGGTCGTGTTTTACCCAAGAGCAATCTTGGTCAAGCCGCTGCGTACATTCGTCGTCACTGGAAGGCCTTGTCGCGATTTATTGATGACGCCTCGATCCCGATTGACAACAACGATTGCGAACAACTGATGAAACGTGTGGCCACGGGTCGCAAGAATTGGATGTTCAAAGGATCGGTGTTCGCTGGTGATCGAGCGGCGAACCTGATGACGATCGTGGGTACGGCGATTCGTAACGACCTGGACGTAGCTGCTTACCTGCACGACGTGTTGCAGCGTGCCCTTGACGGCGAGACGGACTGGGCCAGGCTGGCACCGCACGCCTGGAGAGTGGACCACCCTGAATCGATTCGAACGTACCGCCAGGACGAGCGTCGCCAATCCGCTGACCGCAAACGCAAGCGTCGAGCCCGACGCCGCCTCAGCAAATAATCAGCCCCAGCGAAATGACTGGTCCTGGTGTACGGTTACGAATAAAGGACACTGGTTCTTACCAGCGCACTGGTAGAAGAAAATCAGTGCTGAAGATTAAAAAGCCTCATCCGGAAACAGGATCGGATGAGGCTTTGTTTTGTTAAGACGTTCTTTGATCAGGAAGCGTTGAGCGCCGCCCGCACACCCTCTGCGTAGGCCGGGTCGACCAGTTCGAAGTGTTTGAGCTGACGGTCGACAATTTCCTGGGGCACGCCCTGCATGGCGGCGGCGATGTTGGAGAACAGTCGCGATTTCTGTCCGTCGTCGAACAGACGGAACAGGGCGCGGGGCTGCGAGTAATCATCGTTGCCTTCGCGGTGATCGTAGCGGGCTGCATCGCCCGAAATCTTCAGTGGCGGCTCGGCGACATCGGGACGCTCGACCGGTCCGTTGAAGGAGTTCGGTTCGTAATAGGCGTCCACGGGGCAGCCGTTCGACTTGAAGTGCATCGATCCGTCTTTGTGATAGTGATGCACGGGGCACCGCGGCTCGTTGACGGGCAGCGCTTCGTAATGTGTGCCCAGGCGGTGCCTATGGGCGTCGGCATACGAGAAAATGCGGGCCTGCAGCATCTTATCGGGGGAATGGCCGATGCCGGGCACCACGTTGGACGGAGAGAAGGCCGCCTGTTCGATTTCCGCGAAATAGTTTTCGGGATTGCGGTTCAGCTCCAGTGTGCCCACGTGGATCAGCGGGTAATCGCCGTGCGGCCAGACTTTTGTCAGGTCGAACGGATTATAGGGCGTTTCATCCGCATCGGTTTCCGGCATGATCTGCACTTCGAAATTCCATTTGGGGAACTCACCCTTTTCGATCGAGTAGAACAGATCTTCCTGCGTACTTTCACGGGTCTTACCGACCACCTCTTCCGCTTCAGCGTTGGTCCAGTGCTGGTGCCCCTGCTGCGTTTTGAAGTGGAACTTGACCCAGAAGCGTTCGTTTTTCTCGTTGATGAAACTGTAAGTATGGCTGCCGTAACCGTTCATGTGCCGTACGTCGGTGGGTAGACCCCGGTCCGAAAACAGGATGGTCACCTGGTGCAGCGATTCGGGTGAGAGCGACCAGAAATCCCACATCGCGGTGGGAGACCGCAGGTTCGTTTTGGGATGCCGTTTCTGGGTGTGGATAAAATCGGGGAACTTAAAGGCATCGCGGACAAAGAAGACTGGCGTATTATTCCCCACCATGTCCCAGTTCCCCTCTTCCGTGTAGAACTTGAGGGCGAAGCCGCGCACATCCCGTTCCGCATCTGCCGCACCAGCTTCCCCAGCCACGGTGGAGAAGCGGGCCAGCATCTCAGTTTTGGTGCCGGGTTGCAGTACTTTGGCTTTCGTGTATTTACTGATATCGTTCTCGATGGTCAGTGTGCCGTACGCGCCCCAGCCCTTGGCGTGGACCACCCGTTCGGCGATCCGCTCGCGGTTCTGGTGTGCGAGTTTTTCAATCAGCTGGTAGTCCTGCAGCAGGACGGGGCCGCGCGGTCCCGCGGTGATCGAATTCTGATTATCGGGAACAGGGGCACCGCCGGTGGTAGTCAGCGTGGGCTTCTGATTCATCGTTTCCACTCCTTTAAAGGATTTGAATATAGATGATGCAGCTGAAACATGTAGCAAGTGATTCAGCTGCTCTCTCTTTAGTGAACTATACGGAGCTCAAATCTGGATGTCTAATACTATCTGTGTATAGTTGCGATAACCGGAATGCATGATCTGCATACTGAGGGAAACGCCTTTATTTTCTGGAAGTCGGACAGGCATCCTGTTGACTGGCATAGACGCGCAGTCGCTCCTGGAAGGCCTGCAGCAGTCGGCTCTGAAACCGATAGGGGTTCCAGACCATCGCGATTTTGCGAACTGGTTTCGTGCCGCTGATCGAACGATAAACGCGGCGGTCGCTCTGATCCAGCTTGCGCGCCATTTGCGGAATCATCGAGATTCCATGTGAGAGGGAGACCAGTTCCTGTACCATCGCCAGCTGGCTCGTCTGTTCGACGGCGACCGGATGAAATGAACGCTGACGACAGAATGAAACGATGTTGTCCGACAGGCAGTGTGCTTCGTCGAGCAGCACGAACGGGTAGTTCTTGATGTCGTTCAAGCGAATCTGTGGTTTGTTGACCAGCGGATGTTCGGGAGGCAGGACCAGCAGCAGTTCTTCCTGGAATAGCTCTTCCACTTCGAGGTAGCGGGCGGGGACCGGCAGTGCCACGATCGCGAGATCGACTTCCCCCTGTGTGCAGCGCTTGAGCAGTTTCTCGGTCGTATCTTCCTGGACGATAATGGAGGCCGCCGGGAACTCGGCGGAGAACTGTCGCAGCAGGTCGGGCAGAAAGAAAGGAGCGATGGTCGGGATCGCACCGATGCGGATCTGACCGCTCCGGCCGTCATCGGAGATTTCGGCTTTGGTATCTTCGATCAAGGAGAGGATCTGCTGAGCCCGTGCCTGCAATAGTGTCCCGGCTTCGGTGAGTGCGACGGAACGAGTCTTGCGTTCGAAGACCGGCTGGCCCAGTTCTTCTTCCAGTTTCTGGATCGAACGGCTCAGGGCCGGCTGTGAAATCTTGAGTTCTTCCGCAGCCCGGGTAAAGTTCCCCCGTTCTGCCACCCTGAGAAAATAGCGTAACTGATCCACTTCCATTGATGAGTGTCCCCGCAAAGTAATGTGATAATCACATTGTAAGGTGTGTCGTGTATAAATGAAATGCATGGAAGACGGACAGAATCCGTTTCAGGGGAGAATGGGGCAATCTTTTCGGTCTGAACTACCTAAATCATGTTATAATAGAGCGTTGAGATTTGATTCTGGACGGGCACAACGACGATATTTACGGAAGGGAAAGATCAGATGAACATATCAAGATCATTGCATGTTACCCGCCTGTGAATTACTATTATTAAATAGAGTCCCCGCCTGGCGTAAGAGAGTTCCCACCATGCTCACTCGTACGGAGTATTCAATGACCACTGGATTGAACCGCATTTGTCTCATTCTGTCGCTGATCACCGCTCTGGCGACCACCGCTTCTGCAGAGACGGGTAAGCCGGAACAGCTGACGTACGAAGAACATATCCGCCCCATTTTCCGCGCGCACTGTTACGACTGTCACGGTGCGACTCAGGATCTGAAGGGGGGCCTGGATCTGCGGCTGGTCCGTTTCCTGATCAAGGGGGGCGAATCGGGGGAATCCATTATTCCCGGGAAACCGGACGAAAGCTATCTGATCGAGCGGATTGAAAGCGGCGACATGCCTCCCGGCAAAGCTCGTGTCCCCCAACATGAAATTGAAATCGTCAAACGCTGGATCGCAGGCGGTGCGAAAACCGCACGCCCCGAGCCGGAATCGATCGGCGTCGGTTTAGGCATCACGCCGGAAGAACGCGCTTACTGGGCCTTTCAAAAGATCCAGCGTCCTGAAGTTTCTGCCGAAGCAAAACAGAACCGTCGCGTACGGACTCCCATCGATGCACTGCTTCTGCAGGCGATCCCTGAAGGGCTGACCTTCTCACCAGACACCGATCGGCGGACGCTGATCAAGCGGGCGTATTTCGATCTGCTGGGACTGCCTCCCAGTCCGGCTGAGATGCAGAAGGCGCTCGCGGATACATCAGACGACTGGTATGAAAAACTGCTGGATGAGCTGCTCGCTTCGCCGCACTACGGGGAGCGCTGGGCGCGGCACTGGCTGGATGTCGCCGGCTATGCGGATTCCGAAGGCTACACGGTCAAAGACGATGTCCGTCCCTGGGCCTGGAAGTACCGCGACTATGTCATCAAGTCGTTGAATGAAAACAAACCCTTCGATCAGTTTATTGCCGAACAGCTGGCGGGTGACGAACTGGCGGGGAAACGGGAAGGGGACCTGACCCCGCGGCAGATTGAACTGCTCGCTGCAACCGGGTTCCTGCGGATGGCCGCCGACGGTACCGGGAGTGGCAGTAATAATCCGGAAGCCCGGAACCAGGTGATTGCCGACACGATGAAGATTGTCGGTTCTTCACTGCTCGGACTCAGCGTGGCCTGTGCCCAGTGTCACGATCACCGTTACGATCCGATTCCGCAGTCCGATTACTTCGCGCTACGGGCGATCTTTGAACCGACCCTGGACTGGCAGAAATGGCAGACACCGCAGCAGCGCCGGATTTCGCTTTACACAGCAGCGGATCGCGCTGAGGCAGCGAAGGTCGAAGCGGAAGCGCAGAAGGTGCTCGCCGAGAAAAATAAAGTTCAGGCGAAGTACATGGCCCAGGCACTGGAGACCGAACTCAAGAAATACGAATCACCGCTGCGTGAGCAGCTGAAAGCCGCTTATGACACTCCCAACGCCAAGCGGACCGCCGAACAGAACGAACTGCTCAAGAAGCATCCCAGTGTGAATATCACGCCCGGCGTCTTGTATCAGTACATTCCGAAATCCAGAGAAGAGATGCAGGAGTTCGACAAGAAAGTCGCGGAGATCCGCAAAAAGAAACCGGTGGAAGAATTTCTGCGGGTCGCGGTCGAACCTCCGAATCATGTCCCGGTGACAAAACTGTTCCACCGCGGCGATTATCGTCAGCCCAAACAGGAGATCAAACCGGGCGCGCTGCAGGTCGTGTCTCCCCCGGATCAGCAGCATCTGTTCCCGGAAAATGACAAGTCTCTGCCCACGACAGGGCGGCGGCTCGCCTTTGCCCGCTGGTTGACCAACGGCGAACATCCGCTGGTTGCCCGTGTGCTGGTGAACCGTTTCTGGATGCACCACTTCGGTCGCGCCATCGTGGGCACGCCGGGTGAATTCGGGAAGCTCGGTGCGAGTCCCACCCATGAGAAGCTGCTGGACTGGCTGGCAGACGAATTTATGGCGCAGGGATGGGATCTGAAGAAACTGCATAAGACGATCATGCTTTCAACCGCCTATCGCCAGGCGGGGGCTCCTGATCCGAGTAAGGAGTCGATCGATGCCGACAACCTGTATTACTGGCGGAAGCCGATCCTGCGCCTCGAAGCGGAAACGATTCGCGACCGCATGCTGAAGGTAACCGGTCAGCTCGACGAGAAACTGTATGGTGCCCCGGTCAGCATTAAAGAAGATGATTTCGGACAGATCGTGGTCTCGGGCGATCAGCATCGCCGCAGCCTGTATGTGATGGCCCGCCGCAGTCAGCCGGTCGGCATGCTGCAGACCTTCGATGCTCCTGTGATGGAAACCAACTGTGAACGTCGTTCGAGTTCGACCGTTGCGACCCAGTCGCTGATGCTGATGAACGGGAGCTTCATCCTGTCCCAGTCCGGTATCCTGGCCGCACGGCTCGCCAGCGAAGCCCCCGAGCTGAAACCGGAAACGCTGGCACAACTGCCGGCACTCCCTGCGACCGCCAAGCCGGTCTGGAGCTACGGTTATCGCAGCCTGACAGATACGAAATCGCTGCAGGGTGAATTTACCGCGCTGCCGCACTGGACCGGCTCCAGCTGGCAGGGTGGCCCCAAACTTCCCGATCCCAACCTGGGCTGGGTCACGCTGAATGCCGGCGGTGGCCATCCCGCACAGAAATATGCCGCGGTTCGTCGCTGGACCGCTCCTGCCTCAGGCACGCTGTCTGTGACAGGCAAACTGCAGCACGGCAGCGAGCAGGGGGACGGCGTGCAGGCGCTGATCCTCTCCAGTCGATCCGGTTTGGCCGGTGACTGGAAAGCGCACCACAGTGCCGTCGATACCAAAGCGGCGTCGCTGGCGGTGCAGCAAGGCGATACCATCGATTTTATTACGGGCTGTAACGGGAATACCGGCTTCGATTCCTTCTCCTGGGGACTGCAGCTGACCCTCAAGTCCGAGGGGGGCCCGACTTTCAAATGGGATTCGGCAGCCGAGTTCCGGGGGCCGGAACCGGCTCAGAAAAGTCTCCCCGCCCAGGCTGCTTATGCCTTCGAATTGACCTACTGCCGCAAGCCGACTCCCGAAGAACTCAAGCTGGTGGTGGGCTTCATGGGAAATCAGCTGGCCTGGCTGCAGCAGCATCCGGATCAGTTGCCCAAGGGAGTCTCACCGGCCCGGCAGACGATGACCAACCTCTGTCAGACTCTGATGAGTTCCAACGAATTTTTATACATTGACTAATTGATGAGCCAGGGCAGCGCGAGTCGGTTTCCGTTCGTGCTGTCGGCATTCATAGACCTTTGAAATCAGGTGTGATACTGATGACACAGTTTTTCAGCAGAAGACAGTTTCTGGCAGAGAATGCCATGGGGATCGGCTCCGTCGCGCTGGCGTGGCTGCTGAACCAGGAACACGCACAGGCCCGCCCCAAGAGTGTGACCGCGGCGCAGGAGCACTTCGACCTCAAGCCCAAGCCCGCACCACTGGCACCGCAGGCGAAAGCGATGATCTCGCTGTTCCAGCACGGCGGTCCGGCGCACATGGACCTGACTGATCCCAAACCGGAGCTCTCAAAATACAGCGGCACCGATTTCAAAGGAGACGTGCAATACAGCTTTGTAAATGAAGCCAGCAAGAAGCTGTTCGGCAGTCCCTGGAAATTCAGTAAGCATGGTGAATGCGGGACTGAACTTTCGGAACTGCTGCCGCACCTGGGAGAGATCGTCGACGACATCTGCCTGATCCGTTCAATGCACACCGGGGCCAACGGGCATGAAGTTTCCATCCGCTATTTCCACGGTGGAATCCCGGGGGTCGTCGGTCGACCGAACCTCGGCTCGTGGCTGGTTTACGGACTGGGATCGGAATCTCAAAACCTGCCGGCTTACATGGTGCTCACCGATCCAGGCGGACTGCCCGTGGATGGCGTGACCAACTGGTCTAACGGGTTTATGCCTTCGCTGTTTCAGGGAACGGTATTGCGGCCCAAAGAACCGCGGATTCTGAATCTGGATGCCCCCGCGCACCTGCAGGGCGACTTACAGGCCCAGAACCTGGAACTGCTGGAGACCCTGAACCGCAAGCATTACGAGCAGCATCCGCACGAGTCCGATCTCGAAGCGCGGATTGCCAGCTACGAACTGGCGGCCCGGATGCAGACCGCGGCCCGCGAGGCACTCGACCTGTCTCAGGAAACACAGGCGACCCAGGAAATGTACGGCTTGAACAATCCCAAAACGCGCGACTACGGGACCCGCTGTCTGATTGCCCGGCGCCTGGTCGAACGGGGCGTTCGCTTCGTGCAACTCTTCCTGGGAGGTCAGCCCTGGGATAATCACAGTAATATTTCTACTGCGCTGCCCGGGATCTGTGGTCGTACGGATCAACCTGCGGCGGCACTCGTCAAGGATCTCAAGCAGCGCGGCATGCTGGATTCCACGCTGGTGCACTGGGGGGGCGAAATTGGTCGTCTGCCCGTGACCCAGGACCACGGCGATCCGAAGAAAGCGGGCCGGGATCATAACGGGCAGGGCTTCAGCATCTGGCTGGCCGGCGGCGGGATCAAGCCGGGAATGACCTTCGGCAAAACCGACGAATTTGGCCATAAGGCGGTCGAGAATGTGGTCACTCCCAATGACTTCCAGGCCACCATTATGCGACTGTTCGGCCTGGATCATCAAAAGCTGCTGTTCTTCTATAACGGACAGGAGCAAATGATTACCAATCACCGTCCCGCGCGTGTCGTGTCTGAGATTCTGGAGAAACCGGTCCCGACAGTCGGATAATACAGGTGTCTACGAGGCGTTTTGGCAACATTTCGTTAAATCCGTCAGTGAGCGGGAATATCGATCAACGGGTCGGTTTTTCCGCTCATTTTCAGTTTGCCTCCGTGACGGAAACAGGGAAAAGTTCAGGTACTTAATTAAACTTAAATATTGACAGTGTCGATTCACATTAGTAAGGTTTTATATAGAGATAGCGCTATCTTAAGCATCCCTCCACAACACAATCCCACCCCAATCAGAGCCGCCATGAATATCTTGCCTCAAGCTGCTTCAAAGCGTCTGTTATTTCTCGGTCTGAATCTTCTGCTGGCCACCTTCTGCTTCAGCAGTGTCGCACGCGCAGCAGAATCAAAGAAACCGGTCAGTTTCGTGAATGATGTCATTCCAGTTCTGACGAAGGCGGGCTGTAACATGGGGTCCTGCCATGCGAAAGCCGGCGGAGGGCAGAACGGCTTTCAGTTATCCATGTTGGGATTTGAACCACGGGAAGATTACGACAGCCTGGTCAAGGAAGCGCAGGGACGACGCCTGTTTCCTCTGGCGCCTTCACAAAGTCTGCTGCTGACCAAAGCCACAAACGAAACACCACACGGTGGCGGGAGCCGGCTCAAAAAAGATTCCGAAGGCTATCTGCTGATCAAACGCTGGATAGAAGAAGGCACCAGATGGGAGACCGGCAACGAACCCACACTGGTCTCCGTCGAAGTGCAGCCGGGGCGTGGTCTGGTCCAGATGGGCGAGAAACAGCAGCTCAAAGCCGTCGCGAAATATTCGGATGGCACGACGCGCGATGTGACAGAAAGAGCGCTCTACGAATCCAACATCAAATCGATGGCGGAAGTAGATGACCAGGGGCTTGTCAAAGTCCTGGATATTCCCGGCAAAGTCGCCGTGATGGTACGCTACCAGGGAAAGATGGCTGTCTTCACTGCAGCAGTCCCGCTCAATGCTCCCGTTCAGAAAGTGCCGAGCGAAAAGAACTTCATCGACAAGTTTGTCTTCGCTAATCTCAAGGAACTGGGAATTCCTCCTTCACCCGTGTGTGATGACGCGACTTACCTCAGACGGGTGACGATCGACATTTGCGGTCGGTTTCCCACTGAAGAAGAAACGCAGGATTTCCTTGCGGATACCACTCCCGACAAACGGGACAAGCTGGTGGAACGTCTGCTGCAGAGCCCGAATTATGCGGATTACTTCGCTTCCAAATGGACGCCCCTGTTGAAGAACCGCCGGGATGCCGCCAGCGATATTACATCGAACTTCGCCTTCCATGCCTGGATCCGCGACAGCATGCTGGCCAACGTGCCCTACGATCAACTCGTCCGCGAACTGCTGGGAGCCACCGGGACCGTGGTCAGCAATCCGCCGGTCGCCTGGTATAAACGGGTTAAAGACCCCAAGGAACAACTCGAAGACATCGCCCAGCTGTTTCTGGGTGTGCGGATGCAATGTGCCCAGTGCCATCACCATCCGTTCGAACGCTGGAGCCAGGACGACTATTACGGTCTGGCGGCGTTCTTCTCGCAGATTGGTCGTAAGCCGACGGGAATTCAGGGCGAAGACCTGATCTTCCATCAGCGGGGTGTGGCCCAGGCAAAGAACGTCAAATCGGGCGAAATGCTCAAACCGGTCGCCCTTGGCGATGAGGTCGGCGAGATCGCACCCGATGAAGACCCCCGCCTGAAACTGGTCAACTGGATGAGTTCGCCGGACAATCCTTTCTTCGCGAAAGCACTGGTTAACCGCTACTGGAAACATTTCTTCAAGCAGGCATTGATTGAACCGGAAGATGATATTCGGGATACGAACCCGCCTTCCAACCCGGAGCTGATGGCCGCACTGGAAGAGCATTTCGTTAAGTCCGGATTCGACCTGAAAGAACTGGTCAAGGTGATCACTCAGTCGCATACCTATCAACTGAGTGCGATGCCCAACGAATACAATCTGCTCGACCGCCAGAACTATTCCCGCTTCTATCCGCGACGACTGCAGGCAGAGGTGATGCTCGATTCCATTGATGACCTGGCCGGTGCAGAAACTTCGTTCGCAAACCTGCCGCCGGGCACCCGGGCGATCGCGCTCCCCGATAACAGCTACACGGGTTCATCCGCGTTTCTGAAAGTCTTCGGACGCCCGAACAGTTCCAGTGTCTGTGAATGCGAACGGGTGCAGACCTCCAGTCTCGCCCAGAGCCTGCACCTGATGAATTCCAGCGAAGTGAAATCCAAACTGGGAGCTGGCAGTGGCCGGGCGGCTCAGCTGGCGAAAGCAGAGGAACCGGTGGAAGCCAAGGTGAAGAAGCTTTACATGGCTGCCTTCTCCCGTGAACCGCGTCCCGAAGAATTAAAGACCGCAGTCGAATTCCTGACCACTCCCGTCGAGGAGGGGAAGACCAAAGCGGATACAAAGAAAAAACCAACCAGCAAAGATTACCAGGACCTGATCTGGGCATTGATGAACACGAAAGAATTCCTGTTCAATCACTAGGAAACCTGCCTGACGCGCGTTCTGAAACATACAAATTATCAATACATACTTTCAAACCAGAGGCCGTGAATTATGAAAGCTCTTCGACCGCAACTTTCACTCGTTGTGGGAATCTGTCTCATCACGCTGGGCATGTTTTCTTCCACCGCACAGGCACAGTCCGTCTGTCTGCCTGCACCGCGACTGCTGACAACGATGCCGATGGGCGGACAGGCTGGCACATCATTCGACGTCAAAATCGCCGGCCAGGATATCGATGATGCTGAAGAGTTGAACTTTTCACATCCCGGGATCACCGCAGAGCCCAAGCTCGACAAAAACGGTCTGCCAATCGCGAATCAGTATGTGGTGACGATTGCCAAAGACTGTCCGGCAGGCGTTCACGAAGCCCGTGTGATGACGCGGCTCGGTCTGTCTTCTTCCCGCGCCTTCAATGTGGGCACTCTGGCCGAAGCAGTTCAGACACCCGGCAAAAACGCGACACTCGAATCGGCCATGCAGCTGGATCTGAACTCGATCTGTAACGCTGTAATGACCAGCCGTAAGATTGATTACTACACCTTTGACGCCAAAGAGGGACAGCGGGTTGTTGTAGACTGTGCCGCCAAAGGCATCGATTCCAAGCTCAATCCGGTGGTGATCATTGCCAATGAGAAAGGTATGGACCTGGTCGTCGAACGCCGCGGCGGGATGCTCGATTTCAAAGTTCCCAAAACCGGTAAGTATGTTATTAAAGTCCACGGCCTGACCTACGACGGCGGTCCCTATCACTTCTATCGACTGGCTGTCAAAACGGCGCAGCCGGATGAAATCGTAGCGCGACTGCCTTCGATTCAGAAAGTGAGCGCTTTCTCCTGGCCTCCGGCCGGACTGACTGACGCCAACATCCGTCCTGAAGCCGAACCGAACAACAAGCAGACCCAGGCCCAGAAGATTACTCTGCCCTGTGATATCACCGGCAGCTTCTATCCCGCAGCGGACGTCGATACCTTCGAGTTTACCGCGAAGAAGGGAGAAGTCTGGTGGGTGGAAGTCGCTTCCGAGCGTCTGGGACGTCCCACCGATCCTTCGATCGTCGTACAGCAGGTGACAGGCACCGGCGCCGATGAAAAGCGAACCGATTTGGTCGAACTGAAAGACATTCCCAGTCCGGTGAAGGTTTCCAGTAACGGCTATTCCTACGACGGCCCTCCCTACAACGCCGGTTCGTCCGATATCCTCGGCAAAATGGTGATCAAGCAGGATGGCGTACATCGTCTGCAGCTCCGGGATCTGTTCGGCGGTACCCGCAACGATCCGAAGAACGTCTATCGCCTGATCATTCGCAAAGCGGCTCCCGATTTTGCGATTGTGGGCTGGGCTCTGCACATGAACCTGCGGAATGGCGACCGTAATGCCCTTTCCAAACCGATTGCCCTGCGAGGCGGCGCCACGATGCCCTTCGAGGTTGTCGTTGTGCGACGCGATGGATTTGACGGTGAAATCGAACTCTTCATGGATAACCTGCCCGAAGGTGTCACTGCCAGCGGGTTGAAAATTCCCAAAGGCAAGTCGCGGGGCAT
>NZ_CP037421.1:3657500-3692316 GCF_007748155.1 Gimesia panareensis | reverse complement strand
TTTAGGATAGATCATATGCTTGAACTGTCCTCAATACAGGCGGGAGCAGGAAACGTTTCCTGAGACCTTTTTCTCACCTGATTGGGAGTTCAAAACAAATTCGTATCCAGACGCTGGACCTGGTGGTTGGGTTGAAATTCTAATCGAGAGTGAACGTTCAATGATGTTTATATTTTTAGCTTAAGGTGATTGAAATGTCACTTTCTCTACACGAGTATGAATTATTCAAGAACGATGAAGATTATGAAATTGTGAAAGCGACAATCGAATCCCTTGTCCGTGATGGATCGCTTAAGAGTTGTGGTCTCAATCCTTCTGAAACAACCAGATATGTAGAAATATATAAGACATCGAGTGGAGACACATGGCATTTGGCTTTGCCAGATCATGCATTCCGTGGTTACCTTAAGAAAATGTAAGTACATCAAGAGGGGGGGAGATTCTCTGGAACAGCGCTTGATAGGAAGATTTGATGGGCCACGGGGAGAATAAAGGGTCAGGTCTATTTAATAAAAGAGACCTGACCCTTTTATTCACCTTTTATTCACCTTTTATTCACCCCCTTTTATTCACCCCGCTTTGGATCAAAGGCATATGTTTCCTCGGAATGGTTCAACGCCGACATAGATTTCTAGAATCTGTCCGAACTGATAATGCATAAACGCCAACAGATTTTTTTGAAAAATAAAATCGAACTTACATGATTCATGTCTGAATTTATTTGAAAACGAATCACCTATAATCTGCTGCTGTTCACCGGTTTCTGTTTTCTGACATTTCTAAAAGGGGGGCAGGGTTCTTTGATATCACTAACAGTCCTGCCCCCTTTTTAATTCGTCCCTGGGGCCGTAAATGTCTCTCTATAAGGATCAAGAATGAAAATATTCATATCACCAGTGGCGGAAACTGACTGGACGGTTGATGCCGGTGAATTTGTAACGGAAATCAAAAGTAGATTTCCTGAAGCTATCGTGACGGAGGGGACGACAGGCGCTCATTCGTTGGAATGGAGGCTGGCTGATTCCGTCGAAGGCAGTTTAGATCTGTCTGGAAACACAGTCGTACTGGACGGCAACATCCTGGATTGCGCACGCTTCGCAGTCTGGTATCGAAGGCTGGTTCCAGCCAGTCAGCGTCTCGTATTTTATGACGAGAGCTACAGTGCGGATTTAGACCTGGAGCTTGCAACGACCGTCGAGGAATTGATAACACCATTTGAGATCGACGATATTAGCGGGGCCTGAATTCCATGGTGAAAAATAATCAGACATGGGAGCAAAATCTTTACTCTGCTTGACATACTTCAAGACAGTCGCTGACACCTTTTTCTACCCGCAACAGCTACGGTTCTTGCTGAATTTGCTGAAAGGAAAGGAATGATAGTTGTTTGCAAAGTTCACGGGCCGCAATCAGGGCTGATGATCTCCCCCGATCTTGGTGTAGACGCTAGCGATCCGCACGTCGAAATTGTGGATCTGCTGTATGTATACGACGGAGTGCTTGCGTGGGAGTTTCATGTCTCCAGTGAGTTTGCGCAAGCGCATGGTTTGATGGCGGGCGTTGAGCCTCTGCCTGATCAACCGGGGGAATGGGCACGAGAACTCCGCTGTTGCTGCGTCAAGTGTTTTGAAGAAGCACACGGAGGGCAATTCGACGAAGACCACAAGTGGGTTCAAGAGTAATGTGGCAGTTATCGCAACACCTCCTGAGGATGATTATTACACTGAAAATAATCTCAGTATATCCCGTTGGATTCGACACTTGAGTTGAGGCGGCCGGCGGGACGTTCGCTTTTGGGATTTGCTGAATCGGACACAGTCGGACAAGTTATCGGACTGGTTAATACCGGGTTTCCGTGATGGTTCCAGACTGATGAAGTGAAGTGCCCTGGTGTGGGATGGGTTTCGAGTAAAATCCCTCCCTGATCATATGATTTGTACGATCAGGCAAAATCGTTTCCAGGATTCGATTTATGCTGGAAATCAGGATGCTTGTTTAGATACAAAATAGATCAGTCTATGTACCAGCAGGCCTGCTAAACACTGGTGATCAATCCATTTAATTCCTTTCTGAAGGTCAACTCTTTCAAAAGCAAAGTGCTGCATCCATCCTTCAATTAATTTACCCGCCCACAGTTTCAAAACAAAAATGAAATTGTGAATGAGTTAAGGATAAGATCGAATGTTGCTACTCAACTTGCTGTACGACCTGTCTCCGTGTTTGCGTCTACTTTCACGTACACGTTCACATCCACTCCCTGGAAAATTCAGGCTGTTCTGAGCCCCATTGTTTTCTATTGTGCTCTGGCACAAAAGGTACAAGGGCAGTTTTTCCATCAGCACCATATTAAGGCTGAATCAAATACTTCTGAGGAGTTAGCAGGATGCTGCTTACGAACTGGCTCAATACACACACTTCCCGTTTTCGGAAACGTCGCGTGATTCGATCCCGCGATCGCCGGGCTCTCCGTCGCCTCTGGCAAACAGCCTGCTGCAATCGGGTTTCTACAGTTGAGGTGCTGGAAGATCGAACGCTGTTGACAGTGCCTCTTGCCAGTGACTTTAGCGGAAACGCGGTGGCTGAGGGTTTGATCGATCTCTGGACGGTGATTCGGCATGAACTGGGGTATCTGCTGGGCTATGAGCATACCGATCAGGGAGTAATGGAAGCCACGCTTGAGCCCGGCATGCGAAAGTTGCCGGACTGGAATGAGGACACAGATCAGTTCTTTGCTTCTTTCGAGGAGGATCAGGAACTGCTTTCATTCTGATCAATGGACATCCTGGTAAGACGACGTGGATAGTACACACCAGTTGCAGGTCTTTGAAGTTTCCCGGCAATCGTGCCTGCTGGGCTTGGATGATATTGCTTACTCAGATATTTGGGGTTCAGATCTTCCACAGATGAATCTAGCCTCTCACAAAGTAAAACACTTAGATGAACTCGAAGATGCTACGTGAAACCGAATCTGTATCTATGGGTTATGCTCTGTGAAAGAAAACAGGGCGACCTTATTCGATATCAGTTTGTTTGAGTTTGCGATAGATGGTTTTTCGATCGAGGCCGAGGATGCGGGCCGCCTGGGTCTGGTTGCCGCCGGTGGCTTCGAGCACATGGGTGATGTAGCGGCGTTCGAGTTCTTCCAACGAGACGAGTTCAGCAGGATCGAGACCTTCAATCAGGATCTGATTGCTCTGATAGTTCGTGATCTTTTCGGGCAGGTCGGCGACGGTTATCTTATCGTGACGTGTTAATGCGACGGCGCGTTCCATCACGTTTCGTAATTCGCGAATATTACCGGGCCAGTGATACTTGAGCAACTTCTCTGCCACGCCCTCTGCCAGCTCCGTGACGTGTTTGTTTTCGGCTGTCGAGAACTGGTTCAGAAAGTGCTCTGCCAGACGTAAAATGTCGGTCCCCCGCGAGCGCAGCGGCGGTAAATGCAATCCGATCACGTTAATGCGATAGTACAGATCTTCCCGGAATATTCCGTCGGCCACCGCCGCTTCGAGATCGCGATTGGTAGCGCAGATCACACGCACATCGAACGGTGTTTCCCTGTCCGACCCCACAGGTCGCACCACGCGTTCTTCCAGCGTTCGCAACAGTTTGACCTGCATCGACATGGGCATTTCGCCCATTTCATCGAGCAGCAGGGTGCCCCCATCTGCTTCCAGGAATAAACCGCGGCGTTCACTGCGGGCATCCGTGAATGCGCCTTTGACGTGCCCGAACAATTCACTCTCTAGCAGGGATTCGGAGAGCGCAGCACAGTTAATCGCTACAAATGGATGATTCGACCGGCGTGAATGTGCATGGATGCATCTTGAAACCAGTTCCTTACCCGTGCCGCTTTCTCCAATGATCAACACACCCGCGTCAGAAGCGGCAACGCGTTCGAGCTGGTCGTACAAAGCCTGCATCGCCGGGCTGTTGCCGATCATGTCTCCAAAAGAACGGATCGCCTGGTGGGACTCTTTTAACAACCGGACCTGTTCTGTGAGCCGGTGGTGATCAACGGCGCGGCGAACCGTGATTGCCAAAAGATCCATTTCAATCGGCTTGGTGATGAAATCATACGCTCCCGCCCGCATCGCAGAAACAGCAGTTTCCAGGCTCCCAAAGGCCGTCATCAGGACCACCGGAATGTCCGGTCGAAATTCGGTGAGTTGTTGACAGAGTTGCAGCCCCGTTGTCCCCGGCATGCGAATGTCTGTCAACACAACATCGTAGTTGTTTTGATCGATTGCAGAAATGGCCTGCGCGGCATCGGTAAACCAGTCGACATGCAGGCCCCGCAGTCGCAAATCGGTTTCGATGAGTTCACACATTGACTGTTCATCATCGATCACCAGAATTCGCGGAATGTCAGAGTTTTCGTTCATGGCATCTCTTTCTGATCGTCCAGGGGCAACCAGACACGAAATGTCGACCCCTGATTTTTCTCACTCGCGACATCAATCCACCCGCCATGTTCACGCACAATCCCATACGCAATCGAAAGTCCCAGGCCAGTGCCTTCGCCCACATCTTTCGTTGTATAGAATGGTTCAAATACATGTTCCGTTTCAGTATCGGTCATCCCTTTGCCGGTATCGATCACTTCCAGGCAGGCAAAGCGATTTTGCTCAGATTCAAGAATCGCCGGCGGTTGAATCTGCTCAGAATGCACTTTGATTACGATCTTGCCGCCGTCAGTGATCGACTGGATTGCGTTGCTGATGAGGTTGGTGATGACCTGCTGGAGTTGACCGGTATCTCCCACTGTTGTCACAGATGTGTTCTCATCCGCGTTGACCGTTAAATTCACATGGGCCTTCTTTGCCAGTGGTTGCATCAGTTCGCATGTCTGACGAGCCAGTTGAATGAGGTTGATCGATGCCTGCTCTGTGCCTGTGCGGCGGGCAAAGTCGAGCAGTTGGCGAATGATGGCGGTCATCCGCTCGGCTTCTTTCTGAATCGTCTGCGCACTGGAACTGACGTCTGCTGAGGAGAGTTGTCCGCTGGAAATCAGACCGGCACGCCCTGAAACCACATTCAGTGGTGTACCCAACTCATGGGCGACACCGGCAGCCAGTGTGCCGACGGTTCCCAGCCGATCGATGTGGCGCAGTTGCTGTTGCGTCTGCAGCCTCGTCTGGGTCTCTGCTTCAATCGTTGCCCGCTGTTCCTGCAGACGGGAACTCATCTGACTGATTGCGAATGCCAGCTGACCAAACTCGTCATTCGAAGTAATCGCGGGAGGTTGACCGAATTCTCCCTCGCCGATCTGTTCGACCTGTCTGATCAGTTTTCGTAACGGACTGGCGATGAGTTTCAGGCCGCCCCAGTAGATGACAAAACCGGAAAGGAGCGTGACACCGATGAATAACAGTGCCGAGGCTTGAAATGAGCGGCGAACATTCGCCTCGGAATTCTGCAGCGGCTTGGCAACTTCGACTGTTCCGGCAACGTCTCCGGGGAGAGTGAGCGGCACATAAGTGAACTGCTTGGTTTCTCCGTCTCTGTCTGAAATCGAAATTCGCGAAATACTGCGCGCATGTGTTTCCGTATTGACGGGAGGCGTTTCGAGGTTCTGTTGGGCTTCGCCCGGTTTCTCCGGGTCGATCCACCGCATCGCAGATCCGGAAGTCGTTCGTTTAGTGACTTCAATCGCCTGCTGAATCTGCACCGTGCCGCCGTCCCGATAAGCCTGTTCAATGGTGGGCTTGAGGGCATTTACCAGATCGACAGCACTCTCTGCATTGGATTGCTGAGACCACTCACGCTGCTGCCTGACGATTTGCCAGGAGAACAGCGCGACGATCCCCAGGACCCCTGCCATGAAGATCAGAATCAGTTTGGCTGCCAGTTTCATTCATGTGATTCCTGATGGGAGACGTTCATTGAATGGTCCTGAAAGGTCAACGGATTCTCGTTTCTGCAAGTATCAGAGCAGTTCGAGTGCCTGATCGGGAACCCAGCCGATCTGACCTTTCCCGGTTTGGATCTGTGTCCACGTTCCCCGGTGGGCCAGGGTTTGTACTCGATGACCTTCAGCGGAATCCAATTCAGCGACTTCGGCGAATTGCTCTCCGTCTCCCGCATGTAATTGTAAATGTTGTTCAACAACGACCGCATTTCCCCGCTGAGCGGTATTATCTGCCTGTAAGTAGATCGAAACCAGAGCGGCCGTTAACAGCAATCCGGGCAGAGTGGCGAATTTCCACAATGACAGATGATGGCCCATGGTTCGCCAGATCACAAGTCCCCAAAATGTCAGTGAGGATAGTACAAGGACCAGGATTATGGCCTGTGGACCAACCGTTTTGACCAGAATCGAATTCACGTTTTTTAATTTTAACAGCAGATTCCTGTCGGGACCAGTAAGTTCCTGAGGCGTATCTGCAGTTTGGACCATTGCCTCGGCTGCGTTAAGGTATGCCTGAAACTGCCGATTGTCCGGCTGTAATTTCAGGGCACGTTCGTAATTCGCAATCGCGCGACCGAGTTGATCCGATTGCAGGTAGGCATTGCCCAGATTGAAATACAGGTTGGCATTCGAGATTCCCGCGTCAACCAGCATCTGATACTTACTTGCCGCTTTCAGGAATCCATCTTTGGCCTCGACTACGTCTGTTTTGGCCAGAGCAAGTCCTTCGCGATAGGACTCATTTGCATCTTTGAAAAGAATCTCCCGCTGTTCCTGACTGAGCACAACCTGTGGCGCGGGCCCTGGTGCAGTCGCAGCGGTTTCGCTGGCCATCACTGTCGTTGACATCGATGCCAGTCCCAGCAGCAATACGAAAGAATGAGCGATGCCGGCGCGTTTCGATTTCCTGCCCCGGTTTGCCTGGGGACGACGGATCTGTCGTTTGGACCGTGATTTCATGCAGGTGGAAAGACGGTTCACCAGATCGATGGCTGCCGCTCTTTGCTCTTCGAGGTCAACAACGGTTCCATACGAATCCTGGCTGTGGCTGAGTTGCTCAAGCAACAATTCTGCCTCTGCTGCCAGTTCGTAGAGTCCCGCAGAACGCATCGCCCCGATGGTGGGAGCAGACTCGCTTGAGCTGTCTGCGATTCCTGTGGCCTCTTTTGCAGGAAACAGTTTCTGCATGTATCTCAGCAGTGCATCAGCGATCGCTGATTGATCCGTGGCAGATGAGATATGAGCAAGGCAGCGATGCCGGGGAGATCGCAGGGAAGGCATCCGTTCGACAAGCCAATGACGGTACCTGGCTGCCAGGGTGACGACCCAGAGCACCGGAGGCAGAATCACAGACAGCCACCACCAGCTCCAGGTAGTTTGTGGTTGTTGAGAAGTGAGTACGCTCGGTGTATCAATATTGACAAAACTCGGCTCGAGGGCAGCTGTACTCTGCGCTTTGTCCTGTGTTTTTGACTGAGTGCCTTTCGCTCCCACAATGGCGTCCAGTGCCAGTGACTCGGCTTTCTTCACGGTGATTGCAATGGGGGCTGAGTGTACGGTTTCGAACTGTTCGGTTTCGGGATTAAAGAAACTGAACGGGATCGGGGGAATCTCGGTGATCCCTGCCTGGCGAGGCCGAATTGTGGTCGAAAAGACCTTACTGTCATCCTGGACATAGCCTGCCAGAGGCTGATTCGAGACCTTGAACTGCTTCAGTTCCGGCAATTCTGATAATGGCGGAGCCTGTACCAGTTCCATGGGGCCCGTACCAATGATACCAAGATTGAGCGTAATTGAATCGCCTGCATGCACATTGACGGGTGATGCCTGGGTCACAATCTGATACTGTCCGACCGCGCCACGGTAATCCAGAGGGCGACCTTTCGTTGGTACGGGTAAGACTTCGGTGGTATCAACGGTGGCCTCCGCCACCACAGGTCTCGCAGATGTGACTGATAACCGATTGCTGAAGGGAGAAGACATGAAACCTCCGCCGAACGGACTGTCGTCAAAAAAACTGGCGAAAGGATCACGCGAGCGTCCCAGGCCCGTGGGATAGTTGACAACGATCTGGATATCATCCCCGGAAATCTTTCCAGCCTTCGTGGGGTAGACCTGGGCGTCAATCTCGTACATGTAATAGGCGCGTTCTTCCCCTTGAGCGTTTTTGCGCAAGACTTCTTTACCGCCGGGACGCTGACGGTTGTTTGCCATTTCTTCAATGCGTTTCTGAAAAGAACCCCACGTGGTATGCTCTGAAATCATGTTCCACATGTCTCCTTCTGAGAGAGTGAGCTCGTGATCCTGATCGCGATAGGCTTTGATATAAATCCTGAGTGTCATTTCGAGCGGTTGACCCACAAAGACCTTATCTTTTTTTCCTGCCAGCTCTACAAACAACAGATCGCCGGTTTCGCTTTTAGTGGCGACAAACCTGAGTGGTTCGGTTTTTACGTTTTTTCCATCGACTTTGAATGTCAGGGCAGGGATCTCGAACGTACCGGCACGACGCGGCGTGATCAGGTAACGCAGAACCACACTCCGGCTCTCGGTTCGGCGGCCATTGATGACCGTCACTTGCGAGCTTTGCGATGGTGCTCCGGCTGAACGCACTTCGACACCGTCAATTTGTGGTAAATCGGGCTGTTCGTAATCGCTGGCATTGTTGATGGAAATCTGCATCTGAATCGGAGAGCCGACATAGGCTTCGCGAGAAGAGACACTCATTGATACATCACCAGCAGACGCAGCACTACCTGCCATTCCGAGAATGATGACGGCCAGGATGGATTGAAGATAATTGTTTGAATCAAACATGATTTTTCCCGTATCTAAAGTCGAGATTACCAGTTACGGTCAACGTGGATTTGTCGTGATTTTTCGAGTTGTTGCTGTCGGAATCGACGCAACATATTGCGGTCGCGTACCGACTGCAGCAGCTTCAGTGCTTCTTCCTTATTCATTAAACCGGGTTTCGCATTCGGATCAGCGATTGCGTATTCACTTTTCGAATTCTCATCTGGTGGCGGAGCCTGGTCAGCAGTCAATTCTCCCGAGGGAAGCGGTTGCTTGTCTTGATCTGTTTCGTCTTCAGGCTTGCCTGGTTCAGGAGTCTGTGGCGTCTGTTCAGCCCCTTTTGATGGTTGTGACTGGGGCTGCCTTTGCTGGTTCTCAGAACCGGATTTCTCTGACTGGTTTTGTTCTTCGCCAGGTTGCGGTTCTGATGACTTTTCTTGAGACTCTCCCTTTGATCCTTGCTGTTGTTGTTGTTGTTGTTGTTGTTGTTGTTGTTGTTGTTGTTGTTCGGAATCCGATTTCTGTTGCTCGGATTGTTCGGACGGTTTTTGATTCTGCTCTGATTGCTGGTCCTGTTTCTGTTGCTCGCCCGACTTCTGTTCCTGGTTGTCGTTTTGTTTTTTCTGATCTTTCTGTTGATCTTTCTGTTGATCTTTCTGTTGATCTTTCTGTTGATCTTTCTGTTGATCCTGCTGCTGATCCTGCTGCTGATCCTGCTGCTGATCCTGCTGTTGTTGTTCTTCTTTTTTCTGTTGTTCTTGCAGATCTTTGATCAACTGAGCGGCGAGCTCAATGTTGGCGCGGGCATCGGTGTGATCCGGGTTTCCTCGTAAGGCACCGCGGTAATGCTCAATGGCGGTTTTCAATTGTTCTATTGCGGCGGGCTTGTCCTGTTTCGCGAGTTTCAGACCCGTTGCGTAGTGACAGTTTCCGAGGTTATATCGCGCGCGGGCTGCGATACTGGTATCAGCATCACCTGCGACTGAAGTAAACATCTCTGCGGCCTGTTCCGTATTTCCCTGACGGTACAGTGTGACCGCTTCGTTATAATTCAATTCTGCCTGGTCGTGGGGAGTTGGTTCAATCTGTTGATATTGCTCAAGCGCTTTAGCAAACTCTCCCTCTCTCACGAGTTGATTGGCCCTGTTGATCTGCTTTGCACTGAGCTGTTCAGCAGGAACACCCGTCTCAGCGGCGCTGAGTCTGCCTGTCGACATCAACAGCGTGACCACGACCAGCAGGGCAGCCACCGCACTTTTAGGGACCGAGCTGTTTTTCATCTTCGAGTTTTTCTGCTTGTCTGGAGTCGGCATGGAAGTTGATGACTTCACCGTTCGCCGGGCTGTCGAGATGAGCACTTCCAGTAACAGGAGCAGGCAGGCCGGCAGTGCAAACCATTGAAAACGTGGTGTGTAGGAACTAATGGTTGCTGTTTCAAACTCGGTCTGTTCGATATTCGACACGTAGTTGTGATAGACGGCAGCCATGTCGACCCGTTTGGTGCCGGCGGGAATGTATGCGCCGTTACTGTCTGTGGCAATCTGTCTGAGGATGGTACCGTTCATTTTTGACCAGACCTGTTGACCCTCATACTCAACAAATTTCTGATTGCCTTGTTCAGTTTCCGGGATACGCGCTCCCTGGTCCATGTCTCCCAGACCCACGGTGAAGATGCGGATCCCCTGTTTTGTGAAGGCCTCTTGAGCCGCTTCCAGGGGCTTGCTCTCCTGGTCTTCTCCATCTGTGAAAACGACGATGGCTTTGTGGTCGTTTGTTTTGTTGATGAACCCCGAAGTCGCCGCCCTGATCGCATCGCCGAGTAATGAGCCGCCGCGCCGGACAGTATGCGGTCCGACCGTATCCAGGGTCTGTTTGAAGTCTTCATAGTGGCTGGTGAGAGGCACCGATTGCCGTGTCTCACCGGCGAAGACAACCAGCCCCACGCGGTCTCCGGACATCTCATCGACCATGTCTTTGATCTGCTGTTTTGCTCGATCAAGTCGACTGGGAGAAACATCTTCCGCGAGCATGCTGCGCGACACATCGAGCAAAAACATCACTTCAATTCCTTTTTGAGGAACTTCGCGTTCCGCCTTTCCCCAGCGAATGTCACACAAGGCAATTGCCAGTAAACACAGGCTGCTGACAATCAGAATCGAAGAGATCCAGTGCTTTTGCAAACGAGGCGTTAAGCACAGTCTGTCAGTCATGTCTGCAGAGGCAAATTGTCTCGCAACGCGGTATTTTGCCACAACTGCATAGCCCGCAAGTAACAGGCTGCCTGCGGCCACAAACAGTAAGATGATATTCGTCGGATTGCCGAATTGAATGTCCATGATCTATTTTCTCTCTTGAGCAATTTCGCGGTGTTCAGTTCAACTCTCGTAACCATGTCTGTTCAAGCACAAACCGTGCCAGTAACAGTCCGAAGGCGATCAACAGCAAGGGGGGGACATAGAGGGAGCCAGCCCGGTATGGTTGCACTGCGAGTTCGCGGTAATCGGTATAGTGCTGGGCTTCCACCTTCGTCTTTTCCAGGGTGTCAATTTCTTCATAAATCTTTTCGAGTGAGTCGGTGTCCGTCGCCCGAAAGTATTTTCCATGAGTCAGGTCAGCGACTTTCTGAAGTGTTGCTTCGTCGATGTTGACCGGCATCCACTGGACGACTTTTTCTCCGCTGAAGGGGTCTGTGACGGGGACCGGTGCTTCTCCTTTGGTACCTACGCCAATCGTGTAAACTTTAATTCCCAGGGTCTCTGCCAGTTCTGCTGCCTGAATCGGTTCGACCTCGCCAGCGTTATTTTCGCCGTCCGTGAGTAAGATGATCACTTTGCTTTTCACCTTCTCGTCGCGTCGTGCATCGAGCGCGTTCAGCTTTTCTACGGCCAGCGAAATGGCGTCGCCGATCGCGGTGCCATCTTCGCTTCGACTGGTGACGATCTGGGTGTTGTTGAGTTGCGAGACCAGATGGGCATGGTCTAAAGTGGGCGGCGTGATCCCATCAGCATAGCCGGCGAATGTAATCAGCCCCACGAGATCGTTGAACCGACCATCCAGTTCTCCTTTACCCTGTACAAAATTCCCGGCTACTTTTTTGATGGTAGTCAGGCGATCGACATGCTCGTCGTTGATCTTGAAATCCATGGCCTGCATACTGCCGCTGCGGTCAACGACCATTTCGATGGCAATCCCTTCACTGGTCGTGATTTTCTGCTCACGTCCTTCACGTGGTCTGGCCAGGCCCAGAATCATAAATACAACGGCAGCCAGCGTCAGCAGGCGTGGTAACCAGCTGAGTCGTTGCCGGATGGTCAGCGAAAGATTTTTCACCATGTTCAGCGAACTGAATCGGACCGCAGGTTTTCGTTGTGGTGCAAACAAACGCCACGCCAGGAAAGGCAGCGTGAGCAGCAGTAAAAAATACCAGGGTGAGTCAAACATCAGGCAACCTCCGGGATCGTTGTCGCAGGGACTAACGGTTTAGATAACTCAGGTACACTTTGGCGAACCGTTTGAATCGCGGTCTGCAGTTCGTCCACACTCAAATCAAGGCCGGCGAACTTCACTTCATCTGCGAGTGACAACACACTGTTTAATTCGTCTCGAACTTGTGTAGAACCGATGTTCCGATCCGCCAGGAGCTGTAACAGTTCGTGTGTAGTCTGCTGACTGGCGGGGATGTCGTACTGCAGGGCCAGATAATGCTTTGTGATATCCGTCAGTTCGGTGAGCTGGTGATGGTTGTCAGCGGAATTTTCTGTCACCTTTGCTGAGAGTGCATCCAGTTGCTGTAACACCCACTTTTCGGGTGTAATTGAACGACCCCGGACAGCCATGACCACAAATGCAACACAGGCCAGTGAGATGACGCCGAGACCGGTAACTCCCCAGGTAGTCCAGGGGGATGTATTCTCAACAGGTACTTTCACATCGACCACAGACTGAATGTCGCGAAATTGCGTTGGATCGGCACGTCCTTCGAGTACGCTGCTGACAGTGACAGGTTGTGCCGCAATGTTGACGGCTTTCAGCGGTTCTGACTGAACCTGACTGGACTCGGACGACACCATATTCACCGCCAGCGGTGGGATTTCCAGATTGCCGGATTGAATACTCTCCAGCGTCAGGACCCGTTTCCACATCCGTCCCGAATCGACGGGGATATCAAAAAAGTCGTTTGATTCAATGACATCGAATGGACCCAGCTGGTCCGCAACAGCGGGCCAGACCAGTTTCTGATCCGACGGTGCAGTCAACTCGTAGGTCACGGTAAAGGGCTCCGCGACGCGAACGCTGGTCGTCGACATGCTGATCGAGACCTTGATCGCCTGTTGCTCGTAGGATGTTTTAAATGGTTTCGCCTGCGTCAATCCTGCGAACAGAAAGACAAAGACTCCGGATACGATCATTTTGAGTACCCAGGATGAATCGCGGTGTGATGCACAGCAACCATCGTTGCCTGAGCATCCACGCATGCTTCGAAGGATGTTCATACTCGGCTCTCCCGTTTATGAAAATAACGTCGTAGAGGTTCCACAATATCGACGCCGGTTTCGATATGAAGTGGCTCCAGCCGCAGTCGTCGAAACATCGCATCGCGCGCTTCTGATCGCTCGCGATAGATGCGGGCATATGCTTCGCGGTTACTGCGGCGGGCCGTATCGAGGGTGATGATTTCTCCACTCTCGGCGTCCTGAAGCCTTATCAGGCCGACATTCGGCATTGTGGCTTCCCGCTGATCGGAAATGACCACAGGGACAATATCATGTTGTCGACGAGCGACTTTCAGTGTGGATTCATAGTTTTCATCCTGGAAATCGCTGATCAGGAACAGGACGGTCTTGCGGTTCGAGATACGGTTGAGATGTTCCAGTGCCTGTCGGATATCGGTCCCGGTTCCGATTGGTTCACAGTACAGCATTTCGCGAATCAGACGCAGCACATGCCGCGAACCTTTGCGAGCCGGGATACTCTTTTCAATATGATCTGTGAACAGGGTCAGTCCCACCTTGTCATTATTTTTAATGGCAGACATCGCGAGCGTCGCTCCCAGTTCTGTCACGACTTCACGCTTGGTCTGGTGGTTGGTTCCGAAGCTTTGCGACCCACTCAGGTCGATCAGCAACATCACCGACAGTTCGCGCTCTTCACGAAATAACTTTACATAGGGTTCACCGCTGCGGGCAGTGACATTCCAGTCAATCGTGCGGACATCGTCGCCGATTTGATACGGACGAACTTCTTCGAACTCAATGCCGCGACCTTTAAAAGCCGAGTGCCACGTGCCTGCCAGCATTTCATCGACTTTGTGCGAAGTGCGTATCTGTACGCGGCGAATTTTCTGAATCACTTCTCGTGGAATCATGGTGAGATCCATTCATGGACAGGGCAGGGCACAGGTCGTCCACTGACGGGACTGACCTGTGCTTGCTGCCGGATGACATTCGCAAATTGGCTATAGAACTCAGGGAGTGGGGACGTGAGCGAGGATCTCACTGACGATCGATTCACTGGTACGGTCTTCCGCTTCTGCTTCGTAAGTGACCATTACGCGATGGCGTAAGACATCAAGTGCGATCTCTTTGACGTCTTCCGGTTTCACGTACCCGCGACCCGCCAGGAAAGCATTCGCTTTCGCTGCCAGTGTCAGGTTGATCGTGGCCCGGGGTGAGCCCCCGAACTGGATCAGGTCAGACAGGTTTAACCCATAGGCTTCCGGCTTGCGTGTTGCCATGACCAGATCCACGATGTAATTTTCGACTTTCGAATCCACGTAGATCTCATCAATCAATTTGCGTGCATGGATGATTTCATCCGGTGAGGTGACCGGTTCGATCTCGACGTTCGTGGCGGTTTTGCTCATGCGACGCAGGATCTGCAGTTCTTCATCCCGATTCGGATAGTCGACGACCACCTTCAACATGAAGCGGTCACTTTGTGCTTCCGGCAAGGGATAAGTCCCTTCCTGTTCGACGGGATTCTGAGTCGCCAGGATCAGGAACGGCTCTTCGAGGGGAAATGTCTCGCCGCCGATGGTGACCTGTCGCTCCTGCATGGCCTCCAGCAGCGCACTTTGCACTTTTGCCGGGGCGCGGTTGATTTCATCCGCGAGGATCAGGTTTGAAAAGATCGGACCTTTCTGAACCACAAACGATTGATCCTGTGGGCGGTACACCTGCGTTCCAATCAGGTCGGCCGGCAGCAAATCGGGAGTAAACTGTAAACGCTGAAAATCGGTATTGATCGCTTTCGCCAGGCTGGCCACAGCGGTTGTTTTGGCGAGCCCCGGAACACCCTCAATCAGGAGGTGACCGCGTGTCAATAATCCGATCAGCATGCGGTGCACTAATTTCTCCTGGCCCACAAGCACCTGGTTGACTTGTCCCACAATCCGCCGAAACGGTTCGCTGTGAGTATGGATTTCCTCAGTCAAATGCCTGATCCGCTGCTTAAGCTCGGAAGAATTATTGTCAGTGGTGGATGGACTCGTCATGTTCAAACTCCTCAAATCCTGAAAAATGAAAACCTGCCTGTTTGCGGCTGATAAACAAAAAGCATCTTGCATGCCAAAAGTATTGATTTTCTAAACCTTTAGATTTCCCCCGGTTTTGATCAGTTATTTCAATACGAGAACTGCAGAACTCTTTCGATTCTCGCGACAGTCTGCCCCACTGGGGCAAAATGCCCCGACGGAGAAATGTTGTGTTGACGTATCAAACTTTCCGCGAAAAGAGGGGATGTCACCGCCGAGAGCCGTGATGGAGGTGGGGGGCAGGCCAGATCAACTGTTCGGAGGGACGGGGCCTGGGCATCGCGCGACAAGCGGTGCTCGAGAATTCATGCGATCTTGTCCGAAACCTCGCAAAAGGCAGTAGCGATCTTTCGAGCGGCTGAAAGTTCAGATTGAGCCGCGTCGCCACGTATTTATGCGGACACAAAGTGTTTCACTTCGGCTGTGTCTCAGGATTCTGCTGATAATCCTTCAAGACGACTTCCAGCGAGGTGTAGAAGACGTCTTCGCCGAATAACTCGACCAGACCATAATGGCTGTCGGCCCTGACATCGTCCAGGACCTGTACGATCGCCAGACGTGTTCCATTTGCTTTCAAAATTCCATGCAGGGTACGAAGTGTCTCCGCCGCAGAGTAGTCGATATCGTCGACTGCGGAGGCGTCGATGACGAAGCAGCGTAATGGCGGTTGCGCCGTTTTCACGAGACTGGTGACTTCATCAAACAACTGCTGAGAATTGGCGTAATACATGCTGTGTGTAAAGCGGTAAATGAGTACCCCGGGCAATACCTGTTCTGCCTTGTCGATCGGCAGCAGATGCCAGGCGCCTGACTCTGTTGACACGAGTACCGCATTCTTCGGCCGATACCCGTGACGCGTGTGGTCGATCAGCGAGAGCACGATGGCAAGCAGGATTCCCTGTTCCACACCGACGAAGACGACGATCAACGTGGTGATCAGGGCGACCCAGAACTCGGGTCTGCGCTGCTGGAAGATATTGTGCATGCCCTTCACGTCGATCAGTTCGATACCGATCAGAAACACTACGGCTGACAGCACCGTTTCAGGCAAATAAGACAACATCCCAGTGAGAAACCACAAGACCAGTAAAACAACGGTTGTTGTCACCAGAATTGAAAGCTGGCTGCGGCCACCGGCGCTATCGACCATTTGAGTTTTCGTTGGACTGCCGTTAACGACAAAAGTTCCGGAAAGTCCGGCGCCAAGATTGGCCATTGCCAGACCGAGGAGATCGGTGTTGTCACTGACTCGCTCGTTGTATCGCGCGGCATAGGCGCGTGAAGTCGCCGCGCTTTGGGAGAGAATCACTACGAACATCGCAAACGCAGTGGGCACCAGTTTGCTGATCAGTTTCCAACTCCAGTCAACCTGCGGCAGTCCCAGACTGGGTAAGCCACTGGGAATCGTACCGAGAACAGAGACGTGCTCTTTCAGTTCAAACGCCCAACTGGCGATCACAGCACCGATCACCGCGATCAGTGCTCCCGGTATTTTCTTTGAGACCTGTTTCAAGCCGACGATCACTGCGAGTACGATCAGCGTCAGGCACAGCGCGTAGTAATTAACCTGTTCGATTTGCTGCAGGTCATTCCAGATTTTCTGTAATGTGCCGTGCCCGCCCCC
Organism: Gimesia panareensis; assembly: GCF_007748155.1. GTDB lineage: Bacteria > Planctomycetota > Planctomycetia > Planctomycetales > Planctomycetaceae > Gimesia > Gimesia panareensis. The sequence continues at coordinate 3,675,453 of NZ_CP037421.1, read as the reverse complement.
CTGCAATCCCAGCATGCCCGAGATCTCACCAAGAGCAACCTGAATGCCGACCCCGGTCAGGAACCCCACCAGCACGGTGCGGGACAGGAAGTCTGCCAGGAATCCTAACCGAATGATCCAGGCAAGCATCAGGAACGCCGCGGACATCAGGGCAAGCACCACTGACAACGCGACATATTCAGCGGAGCCCGTCGTCGCCAGGCCCACCAGGCCAGCGGCGAGAATCGCGGCAGTCGCGGAATCAGCCCCCACCACTAAATGCCTTGATGAGCCGAACAGGGCAAACAGGGCCGTAGGAATGAGCATGGTGTAGAGACCGGTGATCACCGGCGTGCCTGAGATCTTCGTGTAACCCATCACTTCAGGAATTGCCAGCGCGGCCAGCGTGAGGCCTGCCACGATCTCGGAGGGGATCTGCACGCCCTTGATGGGAAGCACGCCCTGCAACAGGGGAAATCCAGAGCGGCGGCCAAGGCCCTCTGTTTTATTCATCAGAGACTCCGATCATTTCCAGACGATGCTCTGGGGGGCATTTTCAGTTCCAGCGAGATTTTTTGAGAGATCGGTCCAAAGGCCAGATCGATGTTTGGAAAGACATCAGATATGAACCGGGATACCTGTCGGGATACCAGCATACCGCCAGCGGGTTAATGGAATCAACGCTGGATCCCCGCATCAGGAACCTGGCTGACAGGTCTGACGAGACCGCCCAGTTTTTCACTTCGTTAAAAGCAGAGACAAGACAACCTTGGTTCTGGTTATCATCAGTGGCAACCACCCGGGAACGAGGGCAGGACACCATCGTACATTATTGAATTGCATCATTGGTCAATCTGAGATGAAAAAGCAAAGGGCTGTCCAGAAATGGACAGCTCTTTGTCTATGGAGGCGTGTGTCGCTCCTGAAGCCAATGATGATTCAAAAAGGAAACCAGGTAAGTCCCCCATGTTTTCGGACTGGAAATTATCGTGGCCCTGGATCCGCCAGCAGTCATGAAAACAGTAGACGATTATGTAATATGACTGGTATCATTCACGGGGACATGTCACTATTGGTCGTAGTTATCATCTGTCCGGGCGAGAGTAGGAAAAAGTTCCTGACACTTTTTTTCCCTGTACACTGCATCAAGAAGCTGAACGCCTCTTGATTGACAACCCCTATATCCTCGAAGCTCAGGATGCGGGTTTCCGAATTGCGTTCAATCGAGGAAGCCGTCTGGGGGCAACAAGTTCAAAGGGCAACTTGCTCCGACCAGACATTCAGATCGGGGTACCTGATGGGCGTTATGACATCCTGGACTGGATCACGGAGGGATCCGCAGGCAAGAAATTCAAATACGGTGATCCAGCGGATGCGCCTTGGCTCATCAACGTAACACTACCCTGGGAGAGCATGATGGCATCGATTCATGATCGTTGGAGTGAGCATCAGCCACTTGACATTCGGGCTTTGCTGCTCAGGTCCGACGAATGCCGCAGCCCTTTTGGTGTCACCGACGAGGGCCTTTGCGACTTTCGAGGCATCCGAATTGATGCTTCGTTCCACAAGATGACCATTCGGCGTGTGGATTTTTCTAGTGCCGTACTGGGGGATGGTCAATTTGTTGGGGCATGCGACGATTGTAAGTTTGTTGAGTTTGTTTGCGATGGCAATCTTGGTCGGGAATTCGTCAACAGCGTATTTCACAAGGCACGTCTGAACAATTCGGTCTTCTACGGGAAGTTCATCAACTGCGACTTCTCCGATGCGAATCTGACCGGCGTCAGAGGACGCCACATCCGGTTTGAGAGATGCACTTTCGAGAACACTAACCTGCGAAAAGCGTCGTTTTAAGAGAAAAAGGGGTCAGGTCTCTTTTGTTTGTCTGCGGTGTCTGTTAGACTTGGTAAATGGCTAGAACCAAGCGAATCTGTCCAGCGGGTGAAGTATTTCATGTTCTCAACCGTTCTGTGGCGCGGCTGACTCTGTTTGAAAAGCCGGAAGACTACGCCGCGTTCATGCGGGTGGTTGAAGAAACGTGGCAGAAGATACCGCTGCCGATCCTGGCGATGTGCGTGATGCCCAATCACTGGCACTTTGTGGTGCGTCCCACGACGGACACTCAGCTGACGGAATTCTTCCAGCGGCTGACGGTGACACACACAATGCGCTGGCACGCCCACTATGCGACCGGTGGCACCGGTCATCTCTATCAGGGACGGTTCAAGTCGTTCCCCATTCAGTCCGATGAGCACCTGCTGACAGTGATCCGCTACGTGGAACGCAACCCGTTACGGGCCAATCTGGTCGCGAAAGCCGAGGAGTGGGAATACGGCTCCGCCTGGGTGCGTCAGCAAAAACGGAAGCTCCCCGAGTGGCTGGAGAAACCGACCGATCCACGGCTCCCGCGCCACTGGCGTTCCCTGGTGAACCGTCCGCAAACCGACGCCGAGCTGGCGGCGGTCAGAAAATGCATCGTCCGGGGCATGCCGTTTGGCGATGACAAGTGGACCAGCAACACCGCCGTCCGGCTGTCTCTGGAGAGCACGACACGTCCCCGTGGTCGTCCCCGGCTGAAAAAAGAGACCTGACCCCTTTTCAAAGTCTCCCTTTTCAAAGTCTCTATTTTATTGGTGGAAAGGATGGTGGATTTGTTGACCTTCTTTCAGACTTTTAAATCGCAGAATGAAAAGGTTGAGAGTGAATGATGAGAATTCGGTGTTTCGGCGATTCAGCTAAGGAACTATCCACAACCGACAAGCTAGTCGATTTGATGCGGCGGATTGAAAATGGTGAAGTAGAACGTCCTGAGATTGAAGTGGTAGGTGGAGAGGGGCAAGTCGAAAAAATAATCCACATCGGGGCCTTGTTCCGAGAAGGCAGTGGCGAGTGTGTTGGTTGGCTTGTCTCCACCAGAGAAAATGCGTCGAGGAGAAACTATGCCTATTGCGTGAATTCAGAGACGCCTATGCCCCAGTATTTGAATGTTTTGTTTTGCGGCTCACCCGAAGCTGTCGATCAGTCAGCAGTCCTCCGTGTTGACCAAGTAGCCGATTTGGTTCCAAAACTCATAGACGGCAATTCCACGCAGTCATATTCGCGCAAAAGGCTCACCGAGATCATGGCGTAGCCCGTGGCTCCCGATGCGAGCAGTTCCGCTTATTTCGAGGTTTTGAGCGACGTGGCTTGCCGGACGATGCGTTTCAGGGTTGTGTTAGAAGATGCTTTTCGAGGCTTTAGGGGAAAGGACAGCAAGGCTCATTTTACCTTCGGCTTCTGCATCACGATCTTCGCAGGCTGTGCCGGTTTGAAGGGTTGCAGCTTGGCCGGTTGAGCAGGCTTCCACGGCTTGAACACCGGCACGCCTGATATCTAAAAAATTCAATAATGGTTTAAACGCAAATTAAACTCAGCTTGACCAATTATTTTTGTTATTTGAATCGTATCCATGTCTGATCTCACTCGAAAACTAGCCATCTTCACTTGCTTCCTCTTCACCAGTTTCTGCTTCTGGAAAGCGGGAACTGGACTGATCGGGGGTGCGGATACGGAGCTACTGCCCTCGGCCCAGGCGGCTTTCATTCCTTCCGTCTCACCGCCGCGGGTGGTGACGACACCGATTCAACATTGCTCGTTTCAAATTTACCCGGTGTGAATTCGGGTTTCTCCCTCTGTCTCTGGAAACAGTTCCTGTTCAGGTTAACGATTTTCAGCTACGGCGTTGCGTTTCCTTTTCATACAATGACGCGTCTGGATGCAGTCGGTGAGTGGTTGATCACATCGGAGGAATATGATTCCTGTGAGAGTCTGAGCTGCAGGCAACGTTGTCAGGCGTGCCGCCCTAATTTTTGACAGGGTTGGTTTCTGCTTTTGACCTGGTCTGTTTCTCTGTTCGTTTCCGGCTTGCTGTGCTCGGACCGAGTTGCATTCGGGCGGCCCCTTTGTTTCTGGTTGTGCATTTGAAGGTTGATCATGCTGGTTTTGTATTTTGTGAAATGGCACCGGGGGGGCAAGACAAAATTTTGTCCAAAAGTGGCCAGATTGTGTCCGGTTTTTGTCCTGATTGTGTCCATTTCTGGCCTGATTTTGTCCCAATGTGACCTGACCAGAGGGAGCACGTTTTCGCACGGGTTCGAATTGTTTCAGTGGAGACACAGTGAAAATCGACGATGGTTCAGGTGCCGCTGTGCCACTGGTTCGTCGTGTTCCAGTGTTCGCCCCCCGCCTCGCGCGCGAGCCAGATCTGGAGCAGGATACGATTCGGCGAGAACGGTTCAAGTTCAATGTTTTCAGTTCTGGAGACAGAAGCGAACTGAACAGCGGGAAGGGGAGGTCGTTGTAGAATTGAGAGGAGGGAGATGGGGCGACCAATAAAAAACGGCTGCTCACAAAAGTGTCAGCAGCCGTTAAGGGGAGACGGCGGGTTTCCAGAATGTAAGTCGTAACCACTGGAAAATAAGTGGTATGAGAAGAGTGTGTTTCTCTAATGGGACCTCTTCTGGGCTGTCATATTTTCGCTGTCGATGCCATTGGGAATCGTATCACTCAGCAATTCGGTTTGGCGAATTCTCGCATCACGCGATGTTACTTAGCAGCACCACCGGGCGTTTTGGAGTGCGCATTCTGCGGGAAGTCGAAGGTCAACACAAGTGGTTCGTTTCCTGTGTTTTCGATTTCCACACCGCCGTTATTAAGTGCGGCCTGAGTGATGAATCCAATCTCGGGGTAGAGCTCGCCCAGCTTCATATCCTGGTGATATCGCACGTTGAGCTTTCCAACACGGCCGCTTCCACCATTCGTGTGGAACAGCGCGGGACTCTCCGGGCAGAAATTCGTCTTGGCGCCAGGCTCAATAATGAGACGGAGAATGGAGCACTTCTGATCGCCGAGGAAATCGCCGTAAACAATCCACTTGGCGTCTACTCCGTCGCCTGTGAATTCTTCGGCGGTGATTGCCGGGCGTGAATTCTTCAGAACGAATTCCGGATCCTGATTCGCTGCGAAGTCGAACTTTTCAACCAGGTACTCCCAGTCTTCGTGTCGATCCCTGGGATAGTCTTGTTCCCTGCAGGCATAAAACGCGTCCGCTGCTCCAATACGTCCGTCAAGCGTAAGGTCCTCAGCGAGGAAGTGCTCATCCATCGTGACATGCAGCTCGTGTGTGCAAAGATCCGTCGGCGAGTGAAGCACACCGTTGGGCATCACGAAGCCGTTATCAATATGCATCATCGTGTGTGGGGACAAATGACGAACCCCGTTATAATCGCCCTTACCGAAACTCTTCATACAGGAAAGAAACTGATCCTTCGTTATGAACGGGTACAGTCCCATTGCTGTGGTGTGATAATGTGACGGACAGACTCCAGGGTTGTCGTAAGAATTGATGTCATAGACTTCCCACTTTGCCCAATGAAGATGGTGTGGAATCGGATTCAGATTATCAAACTTCTTGGACACAATCGGCCAGGTCGGGTCGCCGTACAGCGATTTCGAGAAAGCCGTGATCTTCTCACCCATGACCGCTTCTGGATTAGCGAGGATCAAATCCTGCAGCGAGATGACTTGTCCGTTCGGAGTGAGTACGTGCGATTCACCTTCGCGAAAAGGGGCCTTATTCGTGCGTGTGTCGATGACCCCTGTCACGATGGGAACGGTGCAACACATCCAGATTTCATCGAGGCCCGTACCGTTCATGTAGTCCGGGTAGTACGACTGCGCATCCAGGCGAAGGCGTTTCCCTGGCGTACAAAATGTCCGGCCAGCGTAACGATGGAGTAATTGCAATACCCCGTCGGAACTGTTAAGGCAATCATCGAGAATCGTATCCGATCCTCCGCTGGTTCCGTCGATGACATCTTGTTGGGGGTACTCGTGCAGTTTATCCGCGAGAATTGACGTCGAGGCAGTCATGTGTAATACACCTTATTAAATCTTGAGAAGCGAGCTGGTTCCAAAGAATGTTCTGGAGTGATGATACTGCGAAAAAGAGTTTCCGTAGCAATTCTGCTTATCATAATCAGAAAAAGACGCGGGATCTAATCCCGCGTCCATAAAATCAGCAAACTCTTTTATAACAAATGGTTACAATAGGAAAACTGGAAGCGGCGGGTTTTCAGAATGGAAGTGGTAAACACCTGAAAACAAGTGATTTACAGAAGAGCTGTTTCTCTACTTGGACCTGTTTAATGCTTAAGAGTCTCGAAAATCAAGGAAATGGCTGTAAATCAAAGAACTGCAGACAGTCAAGAGCAGATACAAGGGGCAACTCAGTTCATTGAACATGGTGTTGTTTTTTGTGGGACGGCGCGCGGGGAGGCTGGTGGGGTCAGAAGTATTATTTCAGTTTCTACAGCCAGTTAACCGTATTGTCTGCAGCGACATTCCAGACAATTTTGTGCGGGTTTTTGACACTCTCGTACTGAGATATGCCGATGAGACACCCACAGAAGACGCGTTGCAGAATGTGACTGTCCTTAAGTATATATGGTGTGTTCTTGGGGAGAACGAATTTCTCCTTTCCGGCAGCTTTTTATAAATAAACATAGATGTGTTGAAATAATTTCACTAGGCTGTATATGTGCTATTTTATACAGTCAGGGGCCGCTCGATGTTATTTCCTCACTGGTTAGAATTACTGTTTTTAAATTTCAATTGGAGAACGTCTCCCTTTCGCACCCGGTCTCTGAAGAGTTTAGGTAAAAGATCGCCACAAGGTCGTCAGAAAAGCACAATAAACAGTTCGACCGAGAAGCTGGAAAACCGGCAGCTGTTATCGGGACAAACTATTGAAATCCAGGGAAGTGCAGCTGATGATCAATATCAGTTGCAGCTGAATGACGATGGAGTCACCCTGGAGCTGTGGAATCAGGAAGGGCTGCTCTTATCGCGTCCTGTCTCTGAGATTTCTGAGCTAAATATTCATGCCGGTTCCGGCAATGATTCTCTGACCATCGATTTCAGTAATGGCTTTCCTTTTCCGGCCTCAAATCTGCATTTTGATGCGGGAGAAGATGGCGGAGAGATTGTCCTTACTCAGCAGGATCCGGGAAAAAAGTTTTCGGATGTGATCCATTCCCTGTCTGGCATCGATTCGGGGATGGTTTCAATTGACGGACTCTTATTCAGTTACTCGCATGCCACTTCGATCAAAGATGATTTGAATACCTCAGCGCGGACCATTCGTTATTCCGGTTCGAATCAGACGTTCACGCTTTCTGCAGTTGATTCTCCATGGGATGGTTTTACTCGATTTGCTACCAGTTCAGGCGCTGCAATCGACTTCAATAATTCTGCTGAGTCAATGCTGTTAACTGCGGTACCCGGGGGGGAATCAAATTCATTTCTGCTGCAGGGGCTTTCCGACGAGTTTGCAGCAGATTTGAACATTTCCGGAAATGAAAATGATCGTTTTGAACTACTGTCTCAAAACCTGCAGCTGGAACAAACGAGTCTTCAGGTCTCCACGGGAACGATCGTTGTTAATGGTGCTGTTTCCGGTGACAGTGGCGGGATTCTTCTGGAAGCTGTACACAATCTGATCCTGAAACAAGGGAGCAGATTATCGACAGTTGACGGTGATCTTAAGTTAAGGGCAAACCTGCGGAATCAGGGGCAGGGCGACTGGGTCGGGATTCAGGGAGTGGGGACCCTGATCGAATCTTCCGGTAGCGGTAACATTGTGATTAATGGCAGGGGCAGTAATGGTGTCATGGCTGGTGGATCCGGGGCGGACGGACACCGGGGAATTCATTTTTCAGCAGGAAGCACCATTCAGTCAACCGGCACAGGAAATCAGGCGGGTAGGATTACGCTGGTCGGATTTGGCGGTGAAGGTATTGATTCTAATGGTGGGGTGGTCCTGTCGGATACGAAAATTCTCTCCCAGGATGGAAATGTCTCTGTTTGGGGACAGGGCGGAGGCAGCTTGGCGGGGGGATATAATGACGGGATCTTCATGAACCGGAGTTCTATCATTTCAAGCGGGACTGGAGCAGATGCTGCCAGCATTGCTCTGGTCGGGAATGGTGGGACAGGAAAGAGAAACAGCACTGGAGTGACGCTCATCGGCAGTCTGCTTGCTGGCAGTGATTATGGAATCCAGAGCGTCGACGGGAATATCTTTGTTAAAGGGAGCGGAGGTGGCGATGCTGAATCTCGGGGAAACATGGGGATCATCCAGAGGAATTTCAAAATTCAGTCGACGGGAACGGGAGCCAGTGCCGGTGCAATTACGGTCATTGGAACTGGAGGAAAGGGAGTTGGTCAGAATTATGGATTGAATCTTTACAGTTTTCTCGATTCTCCTGGAGCCACAAGCATTACCAGTGTTGATGGAGATATTCTTCTTTCTGGACGCGCGGGAGAGCATACCAGCCTGGGAATTAATATGGGTCTTGCGAATGTTTCCTCTACCGGGACTGGAGACGAGGCAGGTGGGATTCATATTGATTCACAGGGAACTTATTTCCTCAGGGAATCAGCATATCTGGAGTCGGCTCTCAGTGACATTCAGATTGCTGTGAATCAGCAGTCGGGTACGGACTCTGGTGACCTGTGGATGACCGGTGACGCATTTATTAATTCCGGTCTGGGTAATATGGTTCTGGATATTTATCGAGACATACTTCTCTCCCGGTTGATCTCGAACAAGGGCGTCAATGTTTTTTCCCAGACCGGTTCGATCTATGACAATGACGATTTCAATCTGGATGTAAATGCGATCGATGCGTTCTTGGCTGCTTTCGGATCAGTTGGTACGGAGCAGAATCCTCTGGAAGTAAGCATTGAAAATTTCGATGACTCAATGTCACCTTACATTCGAAATTCGAACTACAGCAAAATTATCGATACTGATTCTCCGGGCTTTCGCAAGACCGGCTCCTGGGAAACACTATCGACTGAACGGGGGGAGACGCACTCATTCAGAACACATTCGAATCCTGCAGAAGCGGAGCCGAATACTGCTGTCTGGAATTTTGATAATTTGCTGCCAGGAACATACCGGATCTCCGGTCACTGGGATCCGGCAGCGAATCTGGCTGCTGATGCGAAATTATCTATTTCAGGTGGTATGAACGGCGAGCTGCCGCAGCGAATCGATCAGCGCCGGTTGAATGCTGATCTCACAGACGCCGGCAGGGACTGGCAGGATCTGGGCTTTGTTACCGTGGGAGATAATGGGTCGATTCAAGTCAGCCTGTCAGATGAGGGGGCAGCCCGGTCGATTACTGCAGATGCGATGCGAATCGAGGAAGTCGATAGCGTACTTTCTACGACTGATGTGTCTGTCAGTGAGGCAGAGGGAGAAGCGACGATCACGGTTACTTCCTGGAATGCCGTGGGAACTCCTTTTACTGTCGACTATGCGACTGCTGACGAATCTGCTTTAGCTCAGTCTGATTACGGGATCTCAAGCGGTACTTTGTATTTTTCAGGTAACAGAGATGGTGAATCGCAGACGATCACTATCCCGCTGAGCAATGATGACGATCTGGAGCTCACAGAACAGTTTCGGGTTAATTTGAGTAATGTGCTCTCAGAAAAAAATATTGCGATTGAACAGAAATACGCGAACGTGATGATCACGAATGATGATCCCATCACGGTTGATGAAGACGCCGGCAAACAATGGATTTCTCTGACTGATTTGGGAGAGGCAATCAATGCTTCTGAAGTCGCAGCGCTGACGGTCAGCACCGATCACCCGGAAATGTTTGCTGAACTTCAACTTATTCATGATTCCCAGACTCCGGCGGTCGTTCTGGAATTTGAAACTGTTGCGAATGTTTCGGGAAATGCGGGCATCGTTGTAACGGTAGAGGATCTCTCCGGCAGACAGACGGTTCATTACCTGCCTGTTGTTGTGAATGAAGTCAACGATGCGCCCTTCGCCGTCGATGACTCTTTTTCAGTCAGTGAAGATGGAGTGCTGAATGCAGGAAATGTGCTTCTGGGGAACGGTGGCGCAGCCGACAGCGACGTGGAAAACCAGGTCCTGACCGTGACCGGTCTGGCAGGCGGAAACGTCGGAGATACTCTGACTTTACCGTCGGGGGCCCTGTTGACGATTCAGGCTGGCTGGTTATTCACCTATGATCCAAACGGTCGATTTGACTCTCTGCCAGAAGGCGAAACGGGAACAGATCAATTTACCTACACAATCATGGATTCACTGGGGGCCACGGATACCGCGACGGTCACCATCTCTATCCTCGGTCAAAATGATTCGCCGACTGTCGAATATGCTCTGGAAATCACAGCGAGTGAAGATGACTCAATCAAAGTTGTGGACCTGTTGGCCGGTGTGCAGGATGTCGATCAGAACGACGTTCTGAATGTCAGTGATCTGGAATTGAAATCCGGTGACGGCGGTGGCATAAGTCCGTCGGGTAATTCTCTGGAAATCGATGCCAGTTACTATGGGTACCTGAACCCGAATGAATCAGCGGTGATTTCGTATGGCTACCAGATCAACGACGGTTTTGGCGGCACGGTCAGCCAGTCTGTGGAAATTACGGTCAGTGGCGCCAATGATGCTCCAACCGTGGATGCCTCCATCAGGGTTACACTGAGTGAAGATGACTCTGTGAAAGTCGTCGATCTGTTGACCGGGGCGTCTGATGCAGACCAGCATGACAGCCTGAGTGTAAGTGACCTGACGCTGAAATCCGGTGATGCCGGTGGCGTAAGCCTGTCGGGGGATTCTCTGGAGATCGATGCCAGCTACTATGAGTACCTGAACCCGGATGAGACAGCGGTGATTTCGTATGACTACCAGATCGACGATGGATTTGGTGGCACGGTTAACCAGTCTGTGGAAATCACGGTCAGCGGTGTCAATGATGCTCCAACCGTGGCTGCCGCGATCGAGGTGGCACTGAGCGAAGATGATCCTGTGAAAGTGGTCGATCTGCTGAGTGGGGCGTCTGATGCAGACCAGCATGACAGTCTGAGTGTGAGTGACCTGACGCTGAAATCCGGTGATGGCGGTGGTGTGAGCCTGTCGGGAGATTCCCTGGAGATCGATGCCAGTTACTATGGTTACCTGAATCCGAATGAGTCGGCCGTGATCATTTACGAGTATCAGGTCAACGATGGTTTTGGTGGCACGGTCAATCAGTCTGTGGAAATTACGGTCAGTGGCGCCAATGATGCACCAACCGTGGACGCAGCCATCAAGGTGGCGCTGAGTGAAGATGATGCTGTCAAAGTAGTAAGTCTGTTATCTGGTGCTCAGGATGCAGATCAGCATGACAGCCTGAGTGTAAGTGACCTGACGCTGGTATCCGGCGATGCCGGTGGTGTGAGCCTGTCGGGGGATTCTCTGGAGATCGATGCCAGCTACTATGGGTACCTGAACCCGGATGAGACAGCGGTGATTTCGTATGACTACCAGATCAATGATGGTTTTGGCGGCACGGTCAGCCAGTCTGTGATAATCACGGTCAGTGGTGCCAATGATGTGCCATCAGTGAATGCCGACCTCAAGGTGGCACTGAGCGAAGATGACGCAGTCAAAGTTGTGAATCTGTTGAGCGGTGCTCAGGATGTGGATCTCCATGACAGTCTGAGTGTGAGTGACCTGTCACTGGTCTCCGGCGATGCTGGTGGTGTGAGCCTGTCGGGAAATTCCCTCGAGATCGATGCCAGTTACTATGGTTACCTGAATCCGAATGAATCGGCCGTGATCGATTACATGTATCAGGTCAATGATGGTTTTGGTGGCACGGTTAACCAGTCTGTGAAAATCACGGTCAGTGGCGCCAATGATGTACCATCAGTGAATGCCGACCTCAAGGTGTCTTTGGGTGAAGATGATCCCGTGAAAGTCGTCGATCTGCTGACTGGGGTCTCTGATGTGGATCAGCACGACAGCCTGAATGTGAGTGACCTGACGCTGGTGTCGGGCGATGCTGGTGGTATGAGCCTGTCGGGGAATTCCCTCGAAATCGACACGAGTTACTATAGTTACCTGAACCCAAATGAATCTGTGGTGATTTCGTATGTTTACGAGATCAACGATGGTTTTGGTGGAACAGTCAGTCAGTCTGTGGAAATTACGGTCAGCGGTGCCAATGATGTGCCGACTGTGGATGCTGCCCTCGTGGTTTCGTTGACTGAAGACGATGCGGTCAAAGTTGTGGACCTGTTGGCCGGTGTCCAGGATGTGGATCAAAATGATACCCTGAACCTGGGGGCGCTGACGCTGGTCTCCGGCGATGCTGGTGGCGTCAGTCAATCGGGTAACTCCCTGGTGATCGATCCTGCCAGCTATAATTACCTTGCTAAGAATGAATCGATCGAGATTCGTTATGACTTCCAGGTCGCTGATGATTTTGGGGGAATCGTCACTCAGTCCGTTCTGATTGATATGACAGGGGTCAATGATCCGCCTGAGTTGGCGGTGGTTACCTACCCGGTTCCAGTTGATGCAGTAGCGGGCACGATTGCAGCCGTTGTTTCCGGGGCTGATGTTGATTCTGGCGCCAGCGTATCTTACTTCATGGATGATGATTATTTTGGAGTCGATTCTGATACTGGAATTATCAGACTGAAACAGAATCCCGGCTGGGAAGTCAATACAGACTATCAGATGGAAGTGATCGTTAAGGACCAGGACGGAGGTATGACTACCAGTCCGGTCACGGTGTCTTTCGTTGAACCTGATGGTCTGACGGTGGATGAGGGAGTCATCAATCAGACTCAACAGGCAGGATCAATCTCGAATCTGCAGGATCAGACAGCAGCACTCCAACAGATCAGTGATCAACTGACAGGGCGGATTCAGTTCGAGCAAAACGTACTTGATTTGCTGAATGTTAAACTGGTGAATGCTGAAGATGTCTTTCATCGACAGGCACAGCAGAATGGTGATCCATCTCTGGAAATTTATCCGAAAGTGGAAGTAAAGCCTGTGCGGCTCCAGCCCCGAATCATTGTGGACTACCAGGATGTTCCACCTGGACTGGCTGTGCGACTGGACGGCACGGATTATCCACTGCCCGTCGATGGTAATCAGATTACGATTGAAGATTTGCCCTATACACCTCAAACGACGATCTTTGATGTTCAACTGGTCCGAATTGAAGATGGTGCGGTGTTCGGCAGTCTTTATTCAGTGAAGCTGGCCGGTGGAGGGGTTCAAAAGACGGTTGGGACCCCAGGTCAGACAAACTTCCCGGAACTGGCATTCGTACCGGAGTTACCCGCTGAATTACATGTGACTGATGAGCAGGTGAGTGTCGCCAGAGCAGATTATCTGCAGGCGCAGATCGAAATACCTGCACACGAGGCAATTCTGCAATGGTTAAATTCTACTGTGCAGAGAATCCAGTCGGAAATGGCAGGCCTCTCCAGTCTAGTTTCCGGATTGCAGGAAGAGGTGAACAGCCCCGCCACAGAACTGAATCAGGCGGTGGTTGACGAGCGACTGGCCCGCGAACGACTGCAGACAGCAGATCATGTGGTAAGCGTCCTGACCCGGCGGGTTTCTGATTTGCAGCAGTATTCGCAGAATTTGCTTGAGGTATTGGAGCAGCGCGAAAGTGCTGTGACTGCTGCCCTGGATCAGCTCACGGATCTGCAAACACAGCAGGCAGAATTGCAGGATCTCCCGCAGACACTGGATCTGATTACTTCACAGCATGCGCAGGTGAGCCAGATTATTGACGCGATTCATCTCGATATTGCGAGTGTGCGGGATACGCTGGTCGGTCTGATTGATGATTTCGATGAAACGACTGACAGTTTATCCGACCAGGAATTTCTCGAGGCTGCTCAAACGGCACTTGATGAGGCAATACAGTCAGTTGCAGTGATTGATGAGGAATATCAGCACGAACAGGGAGTCCTGGCATCGCTGGAGAGCGAACGTGATGTGAAACAGGATCAGTTCGATGCAGCGAATGCGGTGACTTCATCTGCCCGCTCAAGCTGGGAATCGGCCCAGGCACTGTTAGCTCAGCGGCGACAGGAAAGGGAAGATGCTATTCAGCTAGTCAATGATCTTGTTGATCAATGGTACCGCGATGTATATCCTTACTTGACTAGAGGGGGCTCCTACACTACTTGGGGGGAATACCAGGATGCAAATACAGCACAACAGCAGGCTTCTGAGCGCTATGAAGAGGCAATCGGAATCGAGATTGATGCTCGACGAGCTTATGAAGCCACATTACCTGCGTATAATACGGCACTGAGTGAACTCAATCAGGCACAGCAACTAGTCGATGATCAGCAGCAGGTGATCGACTCTCTGGAAGGTCCTCGGTCCGCTGCTCATTCACATCTTGATCAAATGACTTCAGCGGTCCAGCGATTACAGAGTCTGCTGACTGCCTTGGATTCCGAATCCAGTACTCATGCAGAATTAGCCGATCAAATATCCGATCTGACTCAGCGTTTATCGATACGCGTGCAAACAGAAAACAGTCTCACTGAGCAGATTGCGCAACTGGAATCTGGTACTGCCCTGGATGAACTTCCTGCTCTGCAAACTGTTCGCGAGGATGCTTCGCGGATCTGGGACCGGGTCGCAGCCGAGCTTGAAACAGCACGTGAATCGCTGCAGCGGGCAGAAACCATTCGGGCTGAGCTGACTGAGGCGTGGCGCAGGGAAAGGGCATCACTGTTCCAGGATGCACAGAGCTTATCTGCTGCGAATGATGAAACGTTAACTGAACAGGGACGCCTGTACGTAGAATCGATTGACGCTGATTCGATGATGATTCGTTTTCGTGCAGGCGCCGGCCGACATACGATTTCTCTAGAAGTGGTTTCATAACTTATTAAGTAATGTGAACACGCACGCGAGTTGTGCGAATCCTAAAAACAAATGACTGTATCGTTCATACCGTATTACCAGACGACGAAAGTTGAACAGCCAACTGAAGGTGCGTTCGACTTTCCAGCGGCGTCGATATCGTCGCAGAGCACGCCCATCTTGCGTCGCTGGTTTCACACGGTTCTTGCGATGCGGACAGACCAGTTCTATCTGCCGTTCTGCCAGCTCTGTGCGCAGGGGATCGCTGTCGGCCGCACGATCATAAATCAGGCGATCGGGGTCACGTGGCAAAACGCGCTGGTCCAGCAGGGATTCAATCAGCTTCACCTCTGCCGGAGAGGCACTGGAACGATCCAGAGCGAGAGGGAGTCCGTTTCCGTCGACCAGCAGCATAAGCTTGGTTCCCTTTCCCCGTTTTGTCTTTCCGACATCGGCGCCCCTTTTTTTGCGGGGCAGAATGTGCCATCCCCGAATGCTTCCGACCAGACTACCAGCTTCCGTCGGTCGAAATGTTCGAGCAATCGCTGCCATGCTTCCAGGAAGACACCGTCTTCGGTCCATTCCTTGAAACGACGCCAGCAAGTGCTGGGAGATGGTAAAAATGTTGGTAAATCTTTCCATCGGGCACCGGTCCTTAATACCCAAAGGATTCCTTCGAGACACTCGCGGGGAGCCACTCTGGGCCGCCCTCCGGCTGCGTTTGCCGGTGGTTCTGGAAACAGATCTTTGATCAGAAGCCATTGCTCGTCCGAGAGTTGTGGTTTTGGTTCCGTCCTGGACCCGGTAATGTTGCGACCTGTGGCAGGTCGTGACACGCGGGTCATGGTCATAATGAGACCTCCTTTCTGGGGAGGTACTCCTACAAATACTATACCAAACTGTTCACGTAATTTAGGGTTTTGAAACTACCTCTAGGAAATCTGGCCAGTGTCGAAATTGATTTGCCGGCTGAGACTGAGTTTTATCGCGTCTCGCTACCTGTGGGTATCAATGCACTCAGCAGCCTGGACGATGAGAACCCCTATGGATTGACTTATTTTGAACTGACACTGACCGATGCAGAAGGGAATGTTAACGATCGAACATTCATCAATACAAGTCCCGACCGTCTGAAGACTCAGCTCCCCTGGGATGCCATTCTGCCCTCCGTGCAATTACTGGCATTTGATGGTGCCACGGCGCTGGTTCTATTTACGACACCGTCTGACTCAACCCGTATTGAAGTCAGTTCCGGCGGGGCGCTTTCTTTTGCTGAGTATGACCTGCCTGGAGGAACCGAATTTCAGATCGCCGAGGTGACAGTCAAACCGGATCATTCAGGAAATTTCGGGCTCGGTCTGAAAGATCGTGCTACCGGATTTACGCAGGCCGGTGTTTCCGTTACCTGGAATGCATCAACCAGGGAACTCTCTGCTGATGAGTCATACTTCTGGAATGAAGAATCCTATCTGGACCTGCTGCCCCTGGCTGCTGAAGCATCGATTGCAGACTCAATTGCATCAGTCTTTCAAGCCGAATCCTGGACCCAAGCCGTGGATGAAGCGATCGCTTCTTTCGAATCTACGATTGATTCTGTGAGCCTGAGCAATTCCTCGTTGTGGCAACCACAGCGGGATGAGCTCTTCGTGCATTCTGTTTATTATGTGGAACGTGATGAGTATGTGCTTGATCTGGAAAGCAAAAATCCTGAATGGTTTCCGGAGGACAGGGATGCCTATATCGATCAGCTCTGGGAGCAGGGCGGGAAAGCCTTCCCCCGGGGACATTATGAGGACGACTTTCTCTATCAGCAGAATCAGATTCGGAATGATTATCACGAACAATATAACAGTTACTGGAATGGTGTGGGGGAATTACTGCAACGGGCAGTCGAAGCAGTCGTTTCTATCCGGCAGGGCGAGCCCGAGTCGACCGTGATTGCATCACTCCAGGATCAACTGGATCGTACCGGTTTCCCGGACTATATCGGAAAACCTGGGATGACAGAACTGTTACGGGAAGCCAATCGTCTGTTCCATGAAGAACGCGGGTTTCTCACTAAATGGCAGCAGGAAGATCAGAAACTGACTGACCGGGGCAGCCCGGTCAAAACGGATTCGGTCGCTACCGATGAGTGGAATAAGTCTAGACTGGAAGCGTTCAAACATAATCGAGTTGCGATCCTGGAGTCTGCTGAACTTTATGGTGATGATCAGGGAGGGACGACGCTGGAGCAGAGGCTGGATAACTATGCTACGTCCCATCCTGTCGAATTTCTGCAATGGTCGGGAATCGAAAAGAATCCTGATCTGTCAGCCCAGAAACAGGTTCAGAGCTTGCTGGATCAGGGTGACTATGCGTTTCAGCTGTTGACCGATCCGGATTACGGTGGATCGGACCTGTCAGACGAAGAGATAGTACAAAGTGAAAGTGCCCGACGGAGACTTGCGCGTATTAATACCCGAGTTGAACAACTGATCCTGGATTCCTCCGATCCAAGAATCGAGGCTCTGCGGGCTGCTCGTGAAGCAGGACTTGTATCTGAGAATATTCTGATCCATGTGTTTAAGGTAGCAGTAGATAATCCGGTAATGAACACTGCCGAGATTCGGGCTGCTGTTTCCGAGGAACTGGATCAGGAACAGGTTCGGGCAGAAGCAGCGGACCCACAGGAGGAACCAGAGGCAGAACCGTCACCCAACCATGTCGTGGATTATTTCCCCACCCGTGAGACAGCAAATGACATCGGCGTACTGGGAATTACTCCTCGGACATTCCAGGGATCTGTCGGAAATGGTCAGCGTAATGATTATTACACATTCATCATGGGTGATGATGGTGTTCTGACTGTCTGGTTGAAGTCAGATGATGCAAGTGTCAATTTTGAATTAACTGATGAAGAGGGGAATGTCATTGCGAGGATGACTACACAGCCAGATTCTGTGTTCAAATGGTCGAAAAGCATTGAGATTGGTGAACGTTACTATGCAAGAATCTATCGACGTGATGGTGATTCTGCTTATACTCTGACAATGGTTGATCCTAGTACGACGCCAGATAAAGACGTTGTATTTTCAGACTTTAATTACGAAATGGCAAAACTGGCTTCGTATGCCTATCTGGATCCCGGAAGTGACTAGAGGTAGTTTCAAAACCCTAAATTACGTGAACAGTTTGGTATAGTATTTGTAGGAGTACCTCCCCAGAAAGGAG
>NZ_CP037421.1:3654847-3656979 GCF_007748155.1 Gimesia panareensis | reverse complement strand
GATTGGGTTCCAGTTGAAGCGGATGAGCTTGGATTAGGAGGAAGACCAGAAGAACCAGATGTGCTATTCGGGGCTCGCGATCCATTTTTCACTGGAGAGATTCGTGAAGTCGTTCAAGACGGGATCAAATATACCTATGACAGGGGAGTTTACACTGGAAAAGCCAGCTTTTTTGATCTATCAGACGCATCTGTTCTACTTCTGAGGGGGTTGGTCAATGAATCCCGTACCCTGGTAATTTCCTTTAGAGGGACAGACCAGGCAGGGGATGCCTTTGACTGGTTAGATCTGGAGGATCATTACTCAAAGTTAAGACCTCTTCTGAATTCATTAAGAACGTACATCAAAGAATTCAACCAAATTTATGTGACCGGCCATTCTTTAGGTGCTTCTCTGGTGCAAATGTTCCTTCAAAAGGAAACGTATACCAAATATGCGGAAAATATTCAGGCTGTCACTTTTGGATCACCGGGGGCTCCCTCCAGCTATACTGGTCCTGATTCGAGAATAGTCAATGTGGCAAGCAGGTATGACCTGGTTGTAGTGGCAGGCACGCTCCTGACAAAAGAAATGGGGCTTGAGCTTCTGGAAGACTTCACAACGAAGCAATACTCTTTGGGGCTTCTAAATACACTTCGGAAAATTGCAACAGCAGACCCAAGAGATCCTGAATATGCCTCGCTTTATAAGACTACAGGTGAAGTGATCTGGTATGATACGATCCCGACATTAGATGAGTTTCGATTCCCAACAAATCGTGTGAAAAACCATAAAATGGATCATTATCTGCAGCTTTTGGAAGACCAGGCTAATTCTGCAGCGTTTTTAAATAGTGATACAACCCAGCTTCGCAATGAGATCAGTCAGTTGTTTGCACTACAGGGGGATCTGCGCACAGCCTATGATGCCGTTGCGGATTCTTTTAAAAATATTCATACGGAAATCGATATTGTTTCAAAAAAAGTAGACGCAGTCCATTTTCTGTCAGACTTTTTCACCAATTTGGGCAGTGCGGTTGTGGCAGCAGATGGGGGATTCCTTAAAGATTCTGATCTTGTACAGGGGCTGTTTGTCGATCCGATTATTGGCGCATTTGATCTTGCCGATCTCTACATTCCAGGTTTTGATATGCTGCAGAAAATCAAATCCCTGAGAGATGCTTATAAAGCAGCGAGCACACCGGTAGAAGCGCTCAATGTCTATCTTCTGGCATATGAAGTCAATAAACTCATCGGAGACGATATTATCGAGTATGTTGATATGAGGGTGAATCAGTATGAACTCAATTCTCTGTACCAGATGACGCTGCAGATGGACAAACTCAATCAGGCCATTGCCGTGCGCCAGTTGCGGATCCGTAACCGTACACCAGAACCATTGTAGGCGCAGGGTTTAGAATCTCGGGTTTCCTCACGTTTCCCATACAGGAGATCCCATGGTCCAAAACAATTCGAGTGAAACCGCCCAAGTCTGGGCAGACCGACTGGAGCGATTCGACCAGGCTGAAATCACCGTCGCGCAGTTCTGCCAAAACGGAAAACGTCTCAAAAGCGTCCTACTATTACTGGCGGCGGAAGGTCCGCGGCCGGCGGAAGATCCGCGGTACCACCAGGAGAGACCATCAACGGCTTCGCGACAGCACGTCTGCCCCTCCTCGACAGACGGGCAGAAAGCCGGCAGGCTTCCTGCCCGTCACGCTTGCAGCGTCCTCACCGGCCACTGTCATGGCCGTCGATCTGCCGGGCGGCATTCGCATTCGATTCGAGATCCCGTCCTGTAGCCAGGAGGCCCGCTCATGATGGGCTTGCCCAGCGGCACGCCCATCTACCTGTGCACCGAGCCGGTCGATTTTCGTAACGGCTTCGACGGTTTAACCGGCATTGTCACCGCGACGCTGGGTCAGAACGTCCTCAACGGTTCTCTATTCCTGTTTGTGAACCGCCGACGCGATCGTATCAAAGCCCTGTGGTGGGAGACCGGCGGACTGACGTTATGGTACCGGCGGCTTGAGCAAGGTACCGTTGAGCTGCCAACGCCCGAAGACGACAAAACCTGTAAACAGCGGCCAGAAAACGTAGCGCCTGTCGGGTAGTGGCAAATCGGTATAAAAACGTAGCGCCCAGATGACCACC
>NZ_CP037421.1:2886692-2887498 GCF_007748155.1 Gimesia panareensis | reverse complement strand
GTCGATCCTGGGGTATGGGCAACAGAAAATGCAAGTGGCGTTTATACTTCGGTTACACAAGTGATTCTGAGTTGCAAATTGTTGTCGATTCTTGGGGAAATATGTCAGAAGAAAATAGAGATGTTATTGTACAACTAGTAAAGATAATGTTTAAGAAAAAGTCCTTCTGAGCACGTTTGACCTTTGTAAGTAGAAAGTGAATCGGAAGATGTTAAAGTTCAATTTACACGATATTCTGATCGGAATGGGGAGCAAATGGATCTGGTTGACTACATCTTGTTACTGGGACCAGTTGTCTTAGCAATTCTTTATGCGCGAAGACCCGACAGGGGCTTGCCTCTTTTGGGTGAATCAGTTTGGTGTTTGTATGGTCTATTAATATTTTTCTCACTAGTGTTGGATGTATACATATTTAAGAGATTCTTGTTTCTTATCTATGTGTTTCCAGTTTTTTCAATAGTCTTAGGTGTAGTTGCTCTTGGAGTTTCGATCTATCAGTGGAAAAGTCATAAATGTCCTTCTGTAGAAGGAGCTTGCAATATCGTTGGTTCAATTCTAATTGTTTTAAGAGGGGGACTAACAATCTATAATTTTGATCCCATTATGATGCCTTAGAATATTTGGAGAATGACCTGACCTTGCTGAGGCAACATTCAAACAATTGCACCACCTAAAACTGATGAAGTTCAATTCTAATTAATATTACAGACAAAATGGCGAAATCAAAAAGTTACTGTAACATCTCTTCTGTAAATTATCTGTGTGGCGGAGTGGTGCTTGTTATTTGAGCGTAGCGAAAATAACAA